>JAUWOX010000015.1 GCA_030611905.1 bacterium | reverse complement strand
CCAAGAGTATTCTTTTCTGACTGCAAAAATCCATGATCACCAGAAAGCACATCTTCATAATATCCTTCAATGCCATATTGTCCTTGCTTTTTGTCACTAATAAAGCCGACAAAGCCCAATAAATGCGAACTTAGGTTTTTTTCCGGATAATAACGCCAATTTTCTGTTTGAATATGAATGCCTTTTAAATTTAAATTGGTGATTTGTTCGGCTGTATCATTTTCAACTTTATGTTTGATGGGGACATATAGCCTTTCATTATCATCTAAATATTTAAGTATTTCATCTTTGGATATTTCCAAAAATGGCTCTAAGAGGATAGCTGTGGTATTCTTATCCTCAATTTGTTGCGGTACGGCGTAAATTAGGTTCATCTTCTTGTTTATTGCTAGTGGATAGAGTTTTTTAGAAAATTTATCTTCAACATAAATTTCACCTCGTTCTGGAATTAGTTCTTCGAACAAATTATGCTGTCCAGAAGCCAGGGCTTCATAATAATCATATTTAATTACTTGCAAATTAAATAATTTTACGACAATGGCCGCAGTTACTAAAATCACAATAAGAAATAGGAAATTTAGTCTATTTAAAATTTTTCTTTTTTTTGGTTTGCGCATGGTTTAAATAATTATCCACAAGCTGCATATTCAAAACAAACTTAGTAAAGACTTTCTAAGTTTTTATAGATCTGTTATTATTATAAGTAGCTCTACTATATATTGTAATTTTTGATTGGCTTCTTTGTCATTTATATTGAAAGCATATATTTACAAAGAAATTATTTATTTCTTGGAGAGCCATAATATATTGCAATTTAGTAGAGCTTTTTATTTTAGCCAATAGTCATTAACTTATTTATTAACAACAACTACAGAATTACCCATTCGGTTAATATATACAATGTTCTTAGTTTCGACAAGGTTTAATTCTTTGGCAGATTCTTTAACGTTGCGAATTGACCTTAATTCAGCGGCTTTAATTTCTAGTTCTTTATTTTCGGTTTTTAACCCGTCCGCTTTTTTTTGTAATTAGATACCTTGATAATTTTTAGTCTGAGATTGAAAAACTTGTGCTAAAAACAACAAGCCCAGAACGCAAAATAAAACGACTGTGACTACAGCAAGGGCAACAGGGCCAGTTTTTAGCTTGCCTCTTATTGTTTTTTTTCTTTTTCGTGATGACGACTTATTGATTGTGACGTAACGTGGCATTTTTTTATTTTTATTTTTTTATTTTTTTTGGACTTTTATAATTTTTCGGCGATGCGCAGTTTTGCTGATCGAGACTTCGAATTGTTTTTAATTTCTTTTTGCGTTGAAATAATTGGTTTTTTTGTAATAATTTTTAAACTTGCTTTATGTTCGCATTGGCATTTAGGGATTTCAGGTGGGCATAAGCAATCTTTTGATTCTTGTCTGAAAAAGTTTTTAACAATTCGATCTTCTAGAGAATGGTAAGAAATAACAGCAATGCGTCCTTGTCTGTGTACTAATTGAGCTGAATCAATTAAAGTTTGGGACAGATTTTTTAGTTCGTTATTAACTGCAATTCTAAGGGATTGAAAGACTTGGGCCAAATATCTGTTTTCATTCCTTGTTGGAGTTAAATTCTTTACTAGATTGGTTAAATCTCGTGCATTCTTTATTTCTTTCTTTTGCGCTATTATCTTTCTTGCCAGCATGCGAGAATTTCTTATTTCGCCGTAATCTTTAAATATTTTAGCCAGATCGTCCTGGCGACTTTGGTTGATTATTTGATAAGCTGTTTTCTGATCATTGGCTATTTCATTAAAACGCATATCAAGTTTTCCAGGTGACTGAAATGAAAATCCGCGGGAACTCTGCAGCTGCGCAGTAGATAAACCTAGATCAAATAGAATGCCATTGATCGGAAAAAACTTTTTCTTAGCAACAATCGTTTCTAAATTAATAAAATTATCTTGAATAAAAGTAATCCTGTTTTTGTATTTCCCTAATCTTTCCGAAGCATTCTTAATTGCTTCTTGGTCAAGATCAATGGCCAGAAGCTGTCCATCGGGTTTAATTTTTTCAAGGATGGTTAGGCTATGCCCCCCATCACCTAATGTTGCATCAATAAAATTTTGATTTGATTTTGGTTTTAAATATTCTATTATTTCTTTGGAAAGAACTGGAATATGATAATTGTTTTTTGTCATTTTTAAACTCCTAATTCACCAAGTTTCTCAGCTATATCGCCACTATTTTTTTCAGTAGTTGCTTTATAGGCCTCCCATTTATCTTCATTCCAAATTTCTAAGCGGTTGAATAATCCGGCAATTACTGCCTTCTTTTTTATGGAAGAAAATTTGCGAAGATATTGTGGAATAATTATTCGGCCATGGCTATCCAGTTTTGCATCCATAGCGCCTGCTAACATAAGGCGGGCAAAAGCTCTAGTATTTGACTGGCTAATAGGCAAAGCGGCCAAGCGTTCAGCTAATTTTTGCCATTCATCTTCTGTATAGAGAAATAAACAATGATCTAATCCCCTAGTAACCACGGCTCCTTTTTTTAACTCGGTACGAAATTTAGATGGAATGGCTAATCGTCCTTTGTTGTCTATTGCGTGATTGTATTCTCCGATAAACATGGAAAAGATAAATTTAAATGTAAAAAGTTAGTCTGCAAATTTCCCACTTTGACCCACTTTGTTCCATTGCTATTTAATTATACTCCACTGGGATACTAGGTCAAGGGAATTGGATCAAAAATGTTAAAAAAAGGGGGAATTCTTTTGGCTTATTGTAGGCAAAAAAATAGATCTTTAAAATGGCCTTGAAGTTATCAACAGTTTATATTATAATGGATAAATGGAAATTGTTTTAGTTTGTTCTTTTGACAATAAGAGGAGGGGTGTCATAAATACAAAAGCGAAAAAACATGCGCTTGGACTTGTTGATATAACTATTGCTTTCTTTCTTTTAATTCTTCTTTCCCTTCATGAATTTGACCGAACCAGATTACCAAAAATGTTTAATGGAAAGACATTCATTGTCTTGCTGTTTATTTTCGGCATTGCATTCTTCTCTTCGTTGATTTATTTAACAAATATGAAAGCCGATTCTACCTTTAGGCTGATTCATCTGATGCCTTAGTTTTCGGGGAAAATCCCCGCGCAAAGGAGGAAGCTGATGACAGAAAGAAGAAGCTCTGATCTTCCCATTGGTGACCCAGGCAAAAGACGCATTGTACATACAGAAGAAATAATAGACTCTTTCGGATGGCACTTAGGGCCAAAGCATCTTTTTTGGATGATTCCGTCACTTCTTTTACTTGTTTTCGCTGTGGTTGCTTTTTGTAGTTCAATCCCCGGCAGTATGATTGAAAAATCTGATGTAATGTCTGCGCTGGAAGACGCAGGTTATGAACATATTTCAATTCTTGATGCTTCTTTTGCCTTTGTTCCATTTCAAGGCTGCGATGGTTATTCAGCACTTTATGAAGTATCGGCTAAAAAGGGCGCAGAATCTTCTGAGTTTAGGATTTGTGTCCGCGAAAATGATAAAGATAATGGTCAACTTGACTTGAAAGTTCTTTCCCCAGAATAAATGCTCTTTTTATCTTGAATCCGAAAGGATTCTTTTTTTTGACAAAATATAATCAAAAAACCGTAAAAAATATTACGGTCTTAAAATTGATCAAACAATATTAGCGTCTTTGATTTAAGTTCGAGGACGGGAAATTCGGCCGAGTTTCATTCCCAGTAAATTTTCTTGTTTTTTAATTTTTTCTTCGGGCATTCTATCTATTAAAACTTGGTGTTTATCATCTGTAATGCTCTTTAAAAAACGATCATCAACATTCTTTCGATGTCTAAACTCTCTTTTACTCATAATGGTATAATTCAATTCTTGTCCTTGTTGTTTTTCAAGAGAATTTATGACTTTAGTTAATTTATTCTTCTTTATATTGTCGCTAACCATGAGTAAATCAACTTTACTGCTTGATCTGGTAAAAATTCCCGATAAAGCAGCAAAATAAACATTGCCAAGCTTTTTAATTTCTTGAGTCACTTTTTCTTTAGATACAATGCTTGATTTTAAAATTAAAGCGCTTAATTCGTCAACAATAATACAACTATGATTTAAAGTATAATATTTTTTTTTATCTTTTTTAAAACTTTTTAGAATACTATTTTTTTCTAGATTAGCAAGCTCTCTCCTAATAGAATTTATTCTTTCTTTTAATTTTCTGGTAATCTCTCTAACATAAAACGCACTATCTGGATTTTTTACAAATAAACAAAGAATTTTAATTCTGGACTTGGAACCAAATAATTTTTCAAGTATGTTTTTCATTGATATAATATATTAGATTGTTGTATTGTTAATTGGTTTACAAAATGTTATCATTTATTAAATGGAACGTCAATAGATCTATCGACGATTATTAATTTGCATTATTTAGCAAAAAAGTTATAATATCAATAGTTAACAATCAATAGTTAATATTGTTTGTGTTAATTGATCAAAGGTTTGTCAATAATAAAATACGAAAATTTAACTATTCATGACCCTACGCTAAACGATATCTTTAGTAAGTCTTTTGTTTACGATGCGCCCAATAGAAAGTTGGCTCATTTGGGCAAATTAGCGTTAATTGTTGATGTCGAAATTAATAATGAATTTGCTGGAAAAATTGCCGAAATTATTTCCGATGTTATAAAACAAGAATACTATCGATCTAGGGAGCAAGATCAGAATGTAAATATGCTTGTCCATTTTGAATCAGCGCTAAATAAGGTGAACCAGGCATTGTCAACTTTAGCTTCTGAAGGCTATGTCGAATGGATTGATAAATTTCATGTCGGCATTGCAGCTTTAAGCGTTAATAAAGTCCATATTGCTTTTACGGGAAAAGCAAAAATATTTCTATTAAGACAAAACGAAATCGTCGATGTTGCACAAGAGTCTGCCTCCCCGCAATCAAATCCAGCGAGAACTTTCATTAATGTGGTCAGCGGTGATCTGCAATTAGATGATAAAGTTATTTTAGCCTCTCCTAATTTTTTAAATTATTTTTCACTTGAAAAAATAAAAAGGACTTTGTCGCAGTATTCTTCACGAGAAGCTATCGCCAATTTTAAAAATCTATTACATAATCCTGATAATTCCGCTTTATCAACGGTGATTCTAGAACTTAAAGACGAAAGGAAGGAATATAAAGATAATTTTGATTTCTTGAAAAAACCACGAGCAAAGAGCGTGGAAAATATGATTGATCAGCATCAGCAAGGAGTCAAACAAACTCTGAACAACAAAACAGAACAACTATCAACGCCTAAGCCGATACAAGAGGGAACCCCTACGGTTCATGGTTATGGCGAAATAAAACAGAGAAGGCCAAGTTTAGAATTTGATAAAAATGATCGTGCCAAATCAAAGAAGTCTCGTACCGATTATACAAAGTATATCGATTTAGCTAAAGAAAATATTCTAAGATTTAAAGACAAGGCTTTGCCGGTTTTTGAATCAGTAGCTAGTTCCATTAAATCATTAAAGGGCAAAAAAGTTTCGGCGAAAAGGATTAAAAGCAGAACTTCTATTTCAACACGTTCTTATTTATCACCAAAGACTTCTACTGATGAAAATAGATTCTCGAATTTAAAAACTGGTTTGATAAAAAATGTCGCAACTTTTTTTCAAAATCTACCTCTTAAATCAAAAATTGTTCTGGGAGCCACTGGTGCTGTGGGCATCGTTCTTATTTTTAGTTTATTTTTACGTTTTAATTCGAATGACATAGATAAGCCGATAGCTGGCAAAAAAGACGTCAGCTTGATTGAACAAGCCAAAGAATTAAATAAAAAAGCCTCAGATGCATTAATTTATAATGACGAAGATAAGGCTCTGGGATATTTTCTAGAAGCACAGGTAATATTGAATGGTCTAATGTCCGATGAAAAATATAAAACCGAAGCTGAAGATTTATTAAGCAAGATAGGTAATGAATTAGATAAAATTAATAATGTAAATAGATTAGAAAACTTAGCCTTGATTGATATTCCGAGTGAAATAAATGCGAAAGGAATTCTAGGGCTAGGCGGAAAAATATATACTTATGACGAGAGTAAAGAAGGAGTTTATTTAATAGATGAAAAAACTAAGAAAATTAAAGAGGCCTCGGAAGAATCTAATGGAATCGGTAATTTAAAATTTGGAGCGATAAATTTGTTTAAAGATTATATTGAATTCTTGACTGATGCTAATTCTGTCTCTGAGTTTGTTCTAGACGATAACAACATCTATGATATAGGCTTTGAATTAGGAAATAATGAACAGGTTATTGATTTTAAAAATTATTATGATGCTTTGTATGTTCTAGACCCTTCTTCGGATCAGATTTGGAAACATCAAAGAACAATAGATGGCTATAACAAAGGAGAAAAATGGCTGGATGCAGATAGTAATAACCTAGACGATGCAAATTCTTTTGCTATAGATGGATCGATTTATGTCTTAAAAGACAATGGTGAAATTCTAAGTTTTTTGAGCGGAGCCTCGGAAAAATTTGAACTCTCTGGACTGGACAAAACCATTGGTTCGGGAGGAAAAATATTTACTTTGCTCGATTATCAAAATCTTTATATCTTAGATTCAGCGAATGAACGAATTGTAATTTTAGATAAAAATGGAGCTTTTGTTAATCAATTTGTAAGTTCTGAATTTAAAGAAGGACGAGATATTTATGTCGATGAAGAAACTAATCAGGCTTATATATTAAGCACAAATAAAGTATTAGTTACTCCAATAACCAATAGCGAAGAAAACTAAATTTATTTCAAATAAAAAGCGTGGTCCCGGGTTTATTTTATGCCCGGTTTTTTTTATAAATAATTAAATAAAAAAAGAGATTGGGCTAAACCCAGATCTCTTTTTTATTCGAAGGATAAATTATTTTAGCTTTACAGTAGCGCCGGCGGCTTCTAATTTTTTCTTTAGTTCCTCTGCTTCATCTTTAGCAATTTTTTCCTTGATAACAACTGGGGCTTTATCAATCATATCCTTGGCATCTTTCAATCCCTTTCCGGTAATTTCTTTAACTGCCTTGATGACTTGGATTTTTTGACCTCCCACTTCTTTGATTTCAAGATCGAATTCTGTTTTTTCTTCTTCTTCTCCAGCTTCGCCTCCAGCAGCACCAGCTGCAGCAACAGCTACTGGAGCAGCAGCAGAAACGCCGAACTTATCTTCAAGAACTTTAACTAGTTCTGATAATTCAAGAACTGACATTGTTTCAATGCTGGCTACTAAATCTTTGAATTTAGCAGGTACTTCGACTTTTTCTTCAGAAGCTTTTTTTTCATCTTTGGCTTCTTCGGTTTTTTTAGTTTTTTCTTCTGGCATAGTTTTAATTAGTTAATTGTTAATAATTTATTTGTTAATCGTTATTTGGCTGGCTTGCCGTCTTTAACAGCGTTTAAAACGTTAATTAAACCACGGAGGTTTCAAGCTAAAACATTTACAAAACCGGTAATAGGAGCTTTGATCGTACCAACTGTTTTGGCGATAAGTTCATCCTTGGATGGTAATTTAGCTAGGCTTTTTATTTCATTGATATCAAGTAATTTATTGTCTAAAATACCGCCGAGTAATTCCATAGCCTTATGTTTTTTAGCAAAATTGTATAAAATTCTAGCCGGCGCTACTTCGTCTTGATAACCAAAAGCAATTGCTCTGGGACCTGCGAAATCTTTTATTTTAATATCTTTAAAATTAGAATCCTTAAGAGCTAATTTGAATAGAGAATTTTTAACAACATTGTAATCAACATCTTCTTCTTTAGCTTGTGATTTTAATTCTTGGACCTCGCTAACTGCCAAACCATGATAGTTGCTAAAAACTAATGACTTTGATTTATTTAATTTGTCTGTCAAATTTTTAACTATTTCTTCTTTTTGCTTGCGTGTTTTGGCCATTGGATTAGATTTAAGTTGTAAGATTTAAGATTAAAAAATCCACGATTTGCCGTGGAATAATAACTATTAGCTATAGCAATCAGCTATTAGCTCGTTATCTTTCCTCGGCAAGATTTACTTCTTCGCTGGAAAACTTGCTATCTATGGAAGATTTATTTTATTAATTTTAGTTTAACAGATAAAAAATATGTGTCAAGGGAAATTGACAAACAATATAGACAATATATAATTTAATTAGATGTTCTTTGATATAGGCGAAAAGGAGGGAGAGAAATGCAGGAACAAAAGAGAAGATTTAATAAAAAAAGAGCAATGTTTATTTTAGCTTTAGTTTGTATTGCTGGACTTCTCGTTGTAGCTATTTTTATAAATGTTACTGCAAAAGATGAAAGACAAATCGCATTGGTGACAAAGACCTCGTTGGGAGAACAAATCGCACAGATTGAAACACTTATAAAGAAAGTAGAAATATTGAATAGTAATCTTGGACAAATAAGTAGAAGGCTAAAAAACAGAGCTTCACAATTGGAGAGCTATTCGGCAAGTAATGAGCGCGCTGCGTTTATAACGAGAGTAAGAGTCGTTACGCGTGGCGCCTGTCATGATGATGAAGGAAATCCAATAGATTGCAATCTCGGGAGAGGAATGTCCTATTGAGCGAAGTTCTAACTTCGCTTTTTTAATGGCTATTATCGTCGATAGTAGCCGTTGAAATGCTTTATTTAAGCCTAGATTTGTCAACGGCTATTATGGTCGATAGTAGCCGTTAAAAAAGTCTTTATTGTCAAAAATCATAGTATCGTTTATACTTGAATATCGTTCTTTTTATTTTTGAAACCGCGAACCAGAGGAGGTGCAATTATGTTGGATATTGCTATCCTGCTTTCAATTATCCTCACACTGATATTCTTTTCTCTGGCAATATCGAAAATATTCGCTAGAAAAATGTATGGCATACCTCTAGGACTAACTCTTATGTTTCTTGCTCTCGCTATATTTTTGAACAGTCGAACCGTAAAGAATGGGATCAATTTCGGCCGATCAGAACGATCGGATGCTAGCGTGCTTGAACAAGATGCTGGAGAAGATGCACCATGCGATTTGGGATCAAGGCAATTCCAAGACAATCCAGATGTATTTCCACCAGTTGTCGGCGGAAAAATATAGAGGAGGCACCAATGTTATTGATAACGACAATGGTAATAATGGTTGCATTATTGATAGGAATCTCGCTAAGCTGTTACTGTTTATTCTCGCCAGATCACAAATATCCAAAATTACGCTGGGCCGCAGTATTGTTTCTACTACTTGGTTTTTGTTTGATAGCTGCGCAAGTACCTTGTGAAAAAACTGAAACCGTGAAAACAGAGGTCGTATCACCTTTCCCTAGAACTATTCGGGAACTTGATCGACAAATAATAGACTGGCTGTTGCCAAACTAGCCAGAACAACATGAAACCCTTCTTTGAGAAGGGTCTTTTTCTTGACAAAATTATTAATTTATTTATACTTAAGTATCGTTCTTTTTATCTTTGAAACCGCGAACCAGAGGAGGTGCGGCAATGACAATGTTTGGCTTTGGCTGTATTCTAACTATCACTGGAGCGATTGGGATAATTGCTTATTTAACTGGAGAACTTTTGGATTTGGTTAAAAATAAACGAGGTGTTTTGGTTTTGTTTTTAATTATTATGTTCGTCGGCGTGTTTGTAATAGGCTATGATTCGGCTAACTCAAATAAACATGGCGAACATGATGCGGATGTTGCGCATGATGCGGGCTTGATCAGACGAGATGATGCTCAAGATGCTGGGAACGATTTATCTGTAGATTTAATCGTAGAACAAGATCTTAATGTTTTACCACCAGTGATCGGAGGAAAACTGTAATTCTCTGGCTCGATAAGGAGGAACCATGATTTGGATAGCGCTCGGATTGACAACTCTAGGAACAGTACTGTGTTTCCGTGGTATGTTCTCAGACAAAATAGAAAGATCAAAGCTTCTCATGATACTGGGGGCGTTATTTTTGCTCTTTGCCATTACGACTATATTCGTGAAAAAGTCTCATCTTGATCGAGAGCTTGACGACTGTAGATCGCAAAAAGTTGAAACTACGGAAACAGGACCCATATCACTCGTTCCCAAACCTCTTCGACCTGGACATATCAACTCTTATTAATTAGATAAATTAGCATTTTTTATTGAATAAGTGCAAAACCCTTCTTTCGGAAGGGTCTTTTTTTTATCAAAAGCCGAAAGTTAGATAAACAAACAAAGTTGAGAGGATTTTCTTATTTATTAAGATGTTCTTCGACTTTTTTCTGATGTTCTTTGCCTGTCTTACTGAACATGGCCTCCCCTGTCTCATTATCGGTTATGAAAAACATAAAGTCGTGTTCTTCAGGATTGAGAACAGCCTGAATAGCTTCAAGGCAGGGATTACCGATTGGTCCGGGCGGCAGGCCCTTATAGCGATAAGTATTGTATGGACTATCCATCTTTAAGTCTTGTCCGGTGGCTCGTGCTCTTTTTCTGCCAGTAATATAAGTTAGAGTGGAATCAGATTCTAGGGCTTTATTTGCGGCCAAGCGATTAAAGTAAACGCCGGCTACTCTACGCATTTCGTCTGGCGATTTAACTTCTTTTTGAATAATAGAAGCCAAAATCAATACTTCGTGAAGAGTCATCTCTTTTTGGCGAATTTGGTCACGAATTTCTTTGGTAACTTTTTGATCAAAATTCTCCAGCATTTTTCTAATAATTTCTTCTGGTTCTGTATCACGATAAATATAATAGGTGTCTGGGTAAAGATAGCCTTCTAGAGTTGCTTCTTTTGGTTTGTCAGCAAAAAACCCATAATCATATTCTTTAGCATTGTTGACTTCAGCCAAAAATTCTTTTTTAAAATTCTTTTTTATGTCTTCGTAATTTGTATTATCGGTTGAATAACGAGCGTGGAAATCAGAAATATAATCAGCAATTTCTTTGGAATTCCAGCCCTCAATAATAATTATTTTCCCTTCCGACGATAACTGACTGCCAGTTAAAACATTGGCAATATCAGCAACGCTCATTTTAGTATTAATTTGATAGACTCCTGTTTTCAATTTTTTATCAGCTCTTTTGACAAAAATGTAAAAATTAAAATAGAGAGAATGCTTGATCAAGTCCTGATCTTTTAAACTGCTGGAAATCTGCTTAACTGTCTCCCCTTCTTTAACGATAAATTCTTCATAGGAATTTTTGATCCCGCCCGGGGAATAGATTTTGTAAAAGAGAAAAATTATAAAAAAGATAATTAAAAAAACAAGGATGATCAACAATGAAGAAAAAAGTCCTTTTTTCGATTTGCGCTTATATGTAAAAACATTATTTTGAGAAAACAAATTTTTCATACTATAAGAATTTTTTACGATTAGTCTTTTTTAATTTTTCAACAATCTTTTTAACGTCTTGGGCGCGGCCATGAGGGCAAATCAACAAAGCGTCTTTAGTGTCGATTATGACCATGTCATCAACGCCGATTGTGGCGACAACTTTTTTATTTGGAGCATAAATTAAGCAACCGCTGGTATCTAATCCTTCCCATTGAGCTTGCACTAAATTTTTGTTTTTATCCTGGTCTCTCGACATTTTATCATAAAGAACATCCCAGGCACCAATATCGCTCCAACCAAACTCTCCTTTAATTATTAGAACATCTCTTTGGTCCATTTTTTCAGTAATGGCATAGTCAATGGAAATCTTAGGCATTTTTTTGTATTCAGCGTTGACAGTTTTTATTTTTTTATTTTTCAAAGCCTCAATAATTTTTTCTAATATTTTATAATGTTTTGGAGAGTACTTTTTATAGGCCTCTAAAAATAATCTTGGCGTCCACATATAATAATTAGCGTGCCAAAGATAATCACCTGACTCGAGATATTTTTTGGCATGGTTAAAGTCTGGTTTTTCAACATGGCCTTCGAATTGATAAACTTTAATGCCATTTTTTTCTAGATATTTACTGCCGACGCGAGTATATCCTAAAACCGTGCTGGGAAAATTAGGGGTAATGGAAATATCCATCATTTTGCCTGTCTTTCTAATGAGTTGATCGGCTAGCTGTAAATTCTTAATAAATTCTTTTTTATTAGCTATGAAATGATCAGAAGGGGCAAAGACCATTGGTTCGTCAGGAAATTTCAGGAATAAATGGGCCGCCGCGAATCCCATAGCGGGTGCCGTATCAAGTTTTTCTGGTTCAACGATGATATTGCCTTCAGAGACTCCCGGGAAAAAATTTTTTATTTTTTTGACAAATTTTTTGTTAGTAGAAAAATAGATGTCGTTTTTTTTAAAAGCTGGAATAAACCGATCATAAGTTAGTTCAATCATACTCTTTTTGTCAATAATAGAGCTAAATTGTTTTGGTGATTTTTCTCGGCTTTGAGGCCAAAATCTAGTGCCGGTTCCTCCGGCTAGGATGATAATTTTCATATTGTTTTTTTATCTAATATTTGAATATTAACAAGAATTAATAAGAAAAACAAGGATCGTGATTTCATGAGCGAGGTCTATAACTCTCGGCTAAATTCGTATGAATTCCCATCTTTATACTCTTAGCTACTCCCTTTTTTAAATATCGATAAACTGATTCAGCGGCAATGGCTCCTTCAGAAGCAGCGGTGACAATCTGATTCATTAAATTAGATCCATTGGTAATATCGCCTGCGGCAAAAACTCCTTTAATATTAGTAGCGCCGCCAGCATCTATTTTAATACGATAATCTTTATCTAATTCTAAATTTAATTTTTTTGCTACAATCGTTGATGGAACAGCGCCGATCTCGATAAATAAACCGTCAACTTTTAATTTCTTGCCAGTGTCTAATTTAATTTTTTGCAAAAATTTTTCGCCTTCTGCCTTGATAACATTGGCGCAGCAGATTACTTCTATTTTAGAATTTTTCTTTATTTTTTCAATCCAAATTGGTTCAGCGCGTAATTTGTCTTTACGGTAAATAATATAAACTTTTTTAGCAAATTCTGTTAAAAGCATAGCGGAAACTACAGCAGAATTGGCGCCGCCAACAACAGCAACGGTTTTATTCTTGAAAAAAGCAGCGTCGCAAGTGGCGCAATAAGCAATTCCTTTGCCGGTAAATTCTTTTTCGCCGGGAATATTTAATTTGCGTCTAACTAAACCAAGAGCTAAAATAATTGCTTTGGATTTATAAAATTTATCATTGGCATGAATTTTATAAATATTTTTTTCCTTCTTTATGTCATTAATTTCTTGGTCAATAAATTTAGCATTTTCATAGCTATCGGCATGGTCTTTAAACTTGGCCATAAGCTCAATGCCGGTGATTGATTTTATTCCAGGCCAATTTTCTACTTTTGGAGCAGTACTGGCCACACCGCCCGATTCTTTGCCAAAGACTAAAGTATTTAATTCATATCGAGCGGCATAAACAGCGGCTGAACAACCAGCTGGGCCACTACCAATGATGACTAAGTCGTGGGTTTTTAACATAATTTTAAATTTTTTTAATATTTTTTAAGACATCTTCTTCCTTTGGTTCTTTCCCCTTTTCGGTAATGTATTTTAGAATAAATTTATCTGCTTTTTCTAAATATTTTCCAACTTCTGGTCCAGGCTTAAGATTAAAAATTTTCATAACATCTTGACCATTGACAACATGGCGAAATGTTTTGATTTCAGATTTCTCAAATTGATCGCGCATATGTTTAATGTAGGCGCAAACTTCTTTGTGACGAGCTAAATTTTCTTTTCTATATTC
>JAUWOX010000162.1 GCA_030611905.1 bacterium | reverse complement strand
GTAGAGGAGGGGAAGATGGGCAAGAAAAAGACGCTTAAAGCTATATCGCCTTCTGGTGATGTGAAGAACTGGAAATTTGAAATCGAGAGAGATGATAGGAGCAGTCCAGATATGAAATCTGGTAAGTATAGGAAAATGTTTTTCCAAGTGGGAAAAAAGCTGGGAAAGATAATCGGGACAAGATATGAGTCAGGAGACAGAATTATTGTTTCTTTGTTGATAGTTATTGTTTTTGTTATAGTCGCAGGATTTTGTGTATGGCGGTGGTTGATTCCTTGGCTTAATCAGTTGTGGGATCCTAAGGATAATGATATGTATTTGCTTGTTTTTTCAATGGCTATTTCGCTGGGAAGCGGTTTTAGTTTCTGGGTGATAGAGATTATACCAGAGGGTATTAGTAGTTTTTTGGAGAGGTATGCAGAAGATACATTCAAGAGGGTGGGGCAAGATGTGGCTATTTTTATGTCTTCTTGGATGGTACCATATTGGATTATTTTGCCTTTGGGAATATATTTATCTGTTTGGATAGGTGTTGTTTTGAGCTATGTTCTTGGAGTGATTGTTTGGGGATTTTATCTTTATGGGATATTAAGGTGGATACTGGTAGATTAAATGTTTTTGATTAATAGTCTTTTTAGGCTACTAGAAGTTTTATAATGGTCATTTTTGGCCATTTTTTATTTTACGAATTTGTACGAATGCCTGACGGTCATGAATATTGCGAATAGATTTTTTCTTGACAAAATTTTATTATTCTATTATTATTTAATGAGTTCTTTGACAAGTAGAGGAGGGGAAGATGGGCAAGAAAAAGACGCTTAAAGCTATATCGCCTTCTGGTGATGTGAAGAACTGGAAATTTGCTGAGAAATGGAGCGCAGATAGATCTGGTGATCGAACAGTAGTTTCTGAAATGAATAATAGAGCGCAAATGCAAAAAGCCAATAGAAGTAGTAACTTTTTTGAAATGGGAAAAAGGATTGGAAAAAGGATTGGAAAAGTCGCATCTATTCTAAGTAAATGGATTGTTGGTTTGATGTGGGGTCGAATATTTGCATCATTAGCATTTTTTTCTTTATTAGTTTTCGGTACTTGGATGTGGTTGATTCCTTGGATTCAGGCTTTAACGCCAGGTCAGCAGGCAGGCTATGGTGTCTATTCAATTTTAGTTGGGGGTACTCTCTTCGGATGTTTTGTGAAGATTACCTGGGATGATTTTTATTTTGATAATGTTTTGATATCTGGCGGTATTCTTGTTGGAGTGATAATTTTGGCGATACCAATTGGAATAGTGGCTAGCAATCTTGTTAGCTCTGGCGGATTACCAGTTCCTTTGGCAATTGTTTTGGGAGTTATTTTTGGTCCTATAGTTATGATAATTCTGGCTGTAGTGTTATTATATGTTTTAGCACATTCTTCTTGATGGTCAAATCTTTGGCCATTTTTTTCTTGACAAAATTTTATTATTCTATTATTATTTAATGAGTTCTTTGACAAGTAGAGGAGGGAATAAGATGGCTGAAAAAGATAAGAGAAGTTATAAAGCAATTTCTCCAGATTCGGGTGAAGTTGAAGAATGGACATTTAAGGGTTGGCCAGAACCAGTAGTAAGATTGAGAGCTATTGAAGTACCAAAGAGGCAGAGAAAGAGGCTTTTTATTTTTAGATGGGGGAAAGTGATTGGTTCATGGATTGGTGAGAGATATGAGAGCTTAGACATAGAATATTCTGATTTTGACTTTCGTAGATTTTTTGCAGTTTTGTATTTGGCTCTATCGTTTGGATTTTTGATTTATATATTTGTAGAAAGGATTGTTCCTAAGTTTTCGGTTTTATCATCAGCTCATCTGGCTGCTGCGGTAACGTGGTGGATTATAGTCGGGATATTAGTAGTGATAGAAGTGATGATTTTGTTTTTTGCTTTTTGGGAATGGGATTTGAAATTGTTGAAAATTGCTGGTATGGGTTTGTTGTTCGGTGTTGTGCTTGGTATTGCTGGTTTTGTTCCGGCTATGATGGCGGAATTTCTTGTAAAAAAGTGGAATTTTAAGGTTGTTGCTGCGATATTTTGGTCTTGTTTTTTTTCGCCTATATTATTAGTACTAGGTTTGTTTGGTATCATATTATTTGTGGTGGTGATGCATTTTATGGCTCAAACAACTGATTCAAGCTCAGAATAGTGCAAATGGTCATTTTTGGCCATTTTTTTCTTGACAAAATTTTATTATTCTATTATTATTTAATGAGTTCTTTGACAAGTAGAGGAGGGAACAAGATGACTGAAAAAGACAAGAGGAGTTATAAAGCAATTTCTCCAGATTCGGGTGAAGTTGAAGAATGGACATTTAAGGGTTGGCCAGAACCAGTAGTAAGATTGAGAGCTGTTGAAGTATCGAGAGAGAGAGTTATCAAAGCGCCAAAGGGGCAGAAAAAGAGGTTTTTTGTTTTTGGGTGGGGAAAAGCGGTTGGTGTATGGATAAAGGAATATTGGCTGTTTTCATTACTAATTCTGATACTAATTTTGTTTTCTGTTTGCATGGCTTTGTTTGGGACATTTACTCAATTTTTAGTTATACTTGTATTAGATTTATTGGTTGTGGCTTTATCGTGCAAAAAGGCACACGAGAAGTTGATGAGAAAAGAAGCAGAAAAAAGTAGG
>JAUWOX010000157.1 GCA_030611905.1 bacterium | reverse complement strand
GGAGAAAGTTGTTCATGTATTAGTAGATGTTTATTAGTTAATCGAAATTAGTAATTGACAATTGAATAAAAAATTTGTATATTAAATTAATCTGTTTTGACTTGTTCTTTTCAGCTAGCGGGAGGGAGACATGACGACGGGCGTATTTTTGGATATTGATGGAACGGTGATTGAATTACAAGAAACTGGTGTTCATCGTGATGCTTTTATATTTGGCGTTCAGTGTGCCTTTGATTTAGCATTATGTGATTTTCAGTATCGAGGCTTGGAAGGCTTGACTGAAAGGAGAATCTTTTTTGAGGTATTAAGGAGATATGGATATTCAGATAAGGATATTGGATTAGGACTGAATAACGCTTATTATTTTATGCGGGAGTTTTGTGGACGTTATTTAGATAGTTTATCCGTGAAGCTATTGCCTGGAGCAAGAGAGCTGTTAGACGCTTTGAAGAATGTTGGAGTAGAAATGTGTTGGGCGAGTGGTACGATTGGCGGCGTAGCTTCGTATAAGCTAACAGAGTCGGGTTTGGCTAGTTATGGTTTACCAGGGATTTTTGGAGATGCTTTTTATGAAAGATCTGAAATGCTGAAGGCTGGAGCTGAATTGCTGGGAGTCGAAGGTGAATGTAGGCTCTTCGTAATTGGTGATACGGTGGCAGATGTTCGGGCAGCAAAAGGTGCTGGAATGATTTCAATTGCTGTGGCAACCGGAAGGCAATCTGTTGACGAGCTTCGAAACGCTGGTGCTGATTATGTATTTGAAGATTTAACTGATACGGAAGGGCTCTTGGAGATAATCCGGAGTTAGAAGGAGGACAGGAATATGGAACATGATGTCGCTATTTTACTTCTTCGTGAAAATTTGGTAAAAAAGTATACTGAAAGAGCAGAAGATTTGCGTAGGGTTACGAATCGTTGTCGGCGGATATTTCTTCTTGTAGAGTCCGTTCAGTCGATAGCGGCTTCTATTAATGAGACATTGCCGATAGACCTGGATGATTTTATTGGATTCGTGAATGATTGTCTGCTAGAGCTTGGACAGCTGGAAGACATTGAAAAGATGGCGAGATACTTGTCAGATATTTTGCAGAAAGTGAGTTCTTGTAGAATTAAAATGATGCAGCCGACTGCTGAAATTACTGCAGGAATGGCTAGGTCTTTTGATCATGAGAATATGTCAATGATAGAAAGACTTTCTAGAGAGTCTTTAGTTTATTCTTTGATGGAAAACTATTTGTTGAATTTGTGCGCTTTGTTGTCGTTGATGATGGATGTAATTATTGTTAGAGCTGATACAGAAAACGATTGATCTTTTCAGTCCCCTTGGGACTGTTTTTTTTGTCGTACAAATATTTTCTCGAGCCATTCGATGGAGTAGACACATATTGGTTTGTGCGCGAATTATTCTTTTTCTATCTTAACTATTTTCGACCAATTGCCGAAGGAACCAAGCTTGTATTCTTTATCATTTACTTTTATTATGCCACCTAGGTTTTGGATTGTAAACCTATTGTCTTGATAGTCTGATATTTTATTTTTTAGAAATAAAGGATGTTTTTTTAGCTTTGTTTTTTTAATTTGCTTATTTATTTGGGCAATTTCGGCGATTAGGCTAAAACCAATGTCATCATGATATTTGGGTCTCGTGTTTTCTTTTGTTGAATGAAACTCTAGTCGATTTGGATAGTTGGGATCGGAAAAGAATCTATGTTTGGAATATTTTAGATAGACATTATAGTCTTTGTAATTAAATCTTTTATTGAGCAAACCAAGCATTAGATAAGTTTGAGCACCTAGGCCAATAGGGCGAGTACCAATTTTTGCTTCGAGAAATCCGTTTTTAAAACTTAATTTTCTGATATTTTCTGTCATTTCGTGGGCGATGTTCAAATAGTAATCGTCTTTTGTTAGGTCGCCATAAAACATTAGCATGTAGGCAGTCAAAGTGTGATAATGAACTGAAAAATCTTTTTTGTTGGTTTCGGCATACCAATAATTTTGATCGATGCTTTGTTCTAATCCTCTGTTTAATTTCTGTTGATTCTTTTTTAATAAATAATCTCTTTTTTTCTTTGATATTTTTTTATGCTTGTAAAGCTGCTTGGTTAAATATGTATCGAGAACTGCAGAAATGACAGTTCGGTTTTCTATTTCATGAATTTTATGTCTTTTGTTTAAAGATTTTTTTATTTGAAGATAAATTTTTTTATTATTTTTTTCTAAGAGTCTTAGGGTTAAAAAATGAGCAATTGAATCTTTGAATGATTGAGTATAGAGTGGGCGGTTTTGGATTTCCTGATATCCCCTATTAATAGCTGATTGTACTGTTTTGGTTTTGCTTTTTTTAAATTTATAATAAGAAGCGAACATAAGAAGTTCGCGGGCGGTTTGAGCTTCTTTATTATTGATATTGTAATTGGGTTGGCTGTAATTCCAGCCATGTTGGTCAAAGTGATTTGAATAGCGATTATAAGTATTTTTTATGTAATTTTTGACCTGTTTTGCGCTAGCAAAATATGGTATGGTGATAATTAGAAGCGTTGTTAGTAAAATTTTAATTTTCATGAAAAATAAAAAAGATATTGTATTCTTAATTGTAGTTTGTCTATTATTTTTAATAATCGCGGGAGTTTATAATTTTAAAACAGAGTCTTTTGGTGGTCCTGATGAATTCGGGCATTTTGAATATGTGAGATATTTATCTGAAAATCATCATTTTCCTGCCTATAAAGATAAAATAAC
>JAUWOX010000167.1 GCA_030611905.1 bacterium | reverse complement strand
CTGGTGCTGGGTTCATAGTTAGCGTCTTCGGCTTCTTGTTCTGATGAAAAGCAGATAATATTTTGTTCGCTTAATGATTTGGCTGATGAAGAACCAGCTTTATAGTATTTCTTGCCTCTGGAACTGGCAACAAAATTGCAGTCTTCGGAGGAAGATTCGGGATCTTTTTTAGTAATCCCCTTTTCTTCATCTTCTTCATCATCTTTTGAAGTTGTTTTTGGCTCTGTTGTTGAATTAGACTTGGTGGTTGTTTTTATATCTTTTGATGGATCGTATCCCTGCTCTTCAGCTTCTTCTTGGGTTTCAAACCAGATTTTTTTGTTTTCTGAAATGGCTTGGCCCAGCTTGGAATTGGCTAAAAAATAAGTGCCGCCCTCTACTGAACCAACATATTCTGTTTCAATTTCGTTACTTGTTTTTTCTTTTTTTGGTTGTTTTGTTTTTTCCTGAGAAACTTCCTCTGATTTGCTTTGAACGGTCTCTTCTTGTTTAATTTCAATAGGTTTATCTTCTGGTTTTTGGGCAGGGACAGTTAATTTGCCTGCGGCAAAACTGCAGCCGGCGATTAAAATAGCGCCGATAGTTAAGATTATTTTGTCTTGATGTTTTTGAAAGAAATCCTTGATTATTTGCATATTTTTGTTATAGTTATAGTAGTTCTTTAGTTAACCAAAGAGGATGGCGAGATGCAGAAGTTGGATTTGTTGGTGGAAGAAGATTTTCAGAGAATGCGGAAAAAATATAGTTTTATGTTGAAAATGAGAGAAAGGTCTTTACCTGTATTGGTAATAAGTTTTTTTGTATTTCTCTATTTTGGTTCAGTGTTTGTAGTGGGGGTATTTGATGAAAGTCTTGGTGAAGTTTTTATGTGGACGCTTGGGGTTTTTTGTGTGTTTAGTATTATGTTGTTTTTGATTAGCTGTGTTATGTTTACTGTTTCTGAAAGGATTTTAAAAAGATTAAGATTGTCTCGTAGTTTTGATTTTAGTGTAATGATAACTGCTGAAAGCTATGATGTTTATGAGTGGGCATATGCACAGTTAGTGAAGCAATTGAATCCAAGAAGGGGTAGCTGAGCTGAGCTTAAAATCTGTGTCTTTATAGTAAGAGCCTAATGGCTCTTTTTTAACGGCTACTATCGACGATAATAGCCGTTTAAATTTGTTGCTTTTGGCTTGTTTAGGGTAAATTCTATGTTTGGTTTATTTAGGCTGAAATTTTTAGTATTGACTATTGAGTTTCTTAGTGATAAAATAGGATTATATAAAATAATAGATAATTAATACTATGGCACATCGTAAAGCTGGCGGTTCAACGCAATTGGGCCGTGATTCAGAATCAAAAAGATTAGGTGTAAAAAAGTATGCTGGACAAAAAGTAAATACTGGCAATGTTATAATTAAACAACGAGGAACCAAATTTCATCCTGGTGAAAATACTAAGTTAGGTAGTGATGATACAATTTTTGCTATGAAGGAAGGAGTTGTCGAATTCAAGAAGAAGATGGTGATGAAGTTTAATGGTAAGTTGAAAAAAACTTGTTTTGTTATTGTGAAGTAATTTTTTTATATATTGTTCTTTTTTTTAGGCGCACGACGCGCGATGGAGGGAGCTGTGAGCAAAAAAGGCCATGTTTTGGAAATTGATTTTCGTTTTGTGATTGTGGAGGGTGTTGCTGTTGCAAGGGTGAAAAAAGATTTATTGGCTCATTTGCAGGCTAGCTATGCTGATTGCGAGGTAACTGTAGCGTTGGAGGAAGATCAAAATGGTTTGCTTGTCAAGATCAAATTCTCTGGTGGCAGGGGGCGAATTGAGTCATTCCAGAGTTATTTTGATTTGCTGGTTGATCATAGGGACGAACTGGAAGGATGGGAATTGTGTACTGATGTGACTCCTGTAGAAATTCCAGAAGTTCCGGCAGTTGCATAGAGCTCTTTAATTTAACCGTTTTTATGCGGTTTTTTTATTGACTTTTATTTTTTGATTTGTTATATTGACAATGCCAAGCGAGATTCCGTCCCGGTTAGCATTGTTAAACGGCCAAGGTTTCGGCCAGGAAGATCCAGAGCATGGAAGGTGTTGATTGGGATAAGGAAGATCGCAGTGGCCAAGCCGCCGATTGACTTAACCGACCACTTTCTGGGTTTTCTTTTGTTCATTTGTTCTTTCTAGATCACCATTAGGTGGTCTTTTTTTTGTTTTTTATTGAAGCTTTCATAAAATTAACGAACAATGGGTGCGGATTTTCTGGTCTGGATTTGAATTCTGGATGAAATTGGGTGCCAATGAACCAGGGATGATCTTTTAATTCAACTATTTCAGCTAAATTTAATCTTGGATTAATGCCAACTACCTTAAGGCCGTTTTTTTCCAGTATATCTTTATAATCATTGTTAACTTCGTATCGATGGCGATGCCGTTCTTCAGCATAATCTTGGTTATAGGCTTGGTGTGCCTTGCTTCCCTTCTTGATTTTGCAGGGATAAGCGCCTAATCTATTTGTTCCGCCGTATTCTTTTTTTTCTAATAATTTTTTTTGCGCTTCCATAACATCAATGACTGGATATTTTGTTTTGGGATCAATTTCTGTCGTATG
>JAUWOX010000004.1 GCA_030611905.1 bacterium | reverse complement strand
CCTTAAGTGGTACGTGGCTTCCGCAGAAAAAGAAATATCAGGCTGCTCGTAGTGAGCAAGGGGCTCTTCGGCAAAGCTATGGGATTCGTAACAATTGTGGTGTAATTCTCTTGGAAGAAGGTGATGATGATGTAATCGCTCGAAAAGTAGCAAATGCTTACATGGCTGAATTGATTCGAGATCGGAAATTGAGCAGTGGTGTATTAGAGGTGCAGGTTATTCCATATGAAGATCGAAGTAGTGGTAATAGGAATCGATTTGCGTTTACGGTGGCGAGATGGAAGCATGAGAAATTTAAGCCTGATGAAATTATAGATGTTTTACCGGATGAAATTAAAAGAGAACTGAAAGAACGCATAGAAAGGGAGCGCGAGAGACGCGCAGAGGAGTTTGTAGCAATACTCAAATCTGAAAGAGCACGCAGAGCCATTCTTGATGATGTGCTTGCAGGTGCTACAGCAAATGTAACTTGTAAAACATCTGTTCAAGCATTGCGAAGAAAATATTTGGCTAGTGTTCAATATGAATCTGGAGCCTTTGAGATTCCGTGTGATAATAAGATGTGTCGGCCGACTGATCAGGCGGAAATAACCTTGATTAATATTGAGGCAAAGGTTTTCTCAGTTGTTTTATTACGTGATGAATGGACTAGAGATAAGCAGTGCATGAATCCGCAGTGGTTTATTCGTGTTTCTGTAGATGGACAAGCAATTGTGAAAGAAGATACGTTGATGGCGCTTGGCATTTCAGTTGGTGAATATAGGGCAATGCCGAAATTAGCTAGAGACGAATGGGCTAATAGCAAGCTTTTATATGCTCGTTATCAAGCAGCCAAAGGGCTTTTGGTGAGTTTGGGAGTTGATACTGAGGACATACATTCTGCTGAAATAGACCAGGTTCCTATTCCAAAAGGCATGGCTATGGATGAATATCGTCAGACTAATATATGGTTTACTTGTCAGCCAGCTATTGATAAGACATCAATTGCTCTTAATGGCAAACAGCTTTTATTTAAAAAGAAGAAAGAGGATTTAAGAGCAGAAGAAATATCTGGTGGGGTGCGATTGGTATGGGATCAGACTTCAACAGCAGATCATTATTGGATTATTCGTGTGATTAGTATAGATGGTAAATCGGAAGCTAAGGTTATTGCGGATAATGTTGTTGATACAACATATGTGGATAATACTGGAGACTCTGGTCAGTGTTATAATTATGTTATTTATGGAATTGATGTTCAGGGTCGGACAAGAAGCGATTCTAATGTTGCGACTGGTTGTTTTAAATAGCATGTTCTTTTAGACGTATTTAGTACGTCTTTTTTATTTTGGAAGTTGGAAATTGGAAGTCAGAGTTTGGAAATTGTGGAATAAAATTGATAAAACTGGTAGAATAGAAAATAGAGAATAGAGAATAATTAAGGAGGAAAATTTATGGAAAAAAATGTTTTAAAGAAAATATCAGATTATATTTTTGAGATCTCAAAATCTTATCGGAAAGATATGCGAGTGCCGGGGCGGATTTATGTTGATGAAAAAATGTTGGATATGGTTGTGCAGGACAAGTCTTTGGATCAAGTAGTAAATGTGGCAACTATGCCGGGGATTGTTGATTATTCCATTGCTATGCCAGATATGCATCAGGGCTATGGAATGCCAGTTGGTGGTGTGGCGGCTTTTGACATTGAAAATGAGGGAGTAATTTCGCCGGGTGCGGTTGGATATGATATAAATTGTGGGGTTAGATTGTTGCGGTCAGATTTTAAATATGAAGAAATTAAAGATAAAATTGTTGATTTAGCAAATCAGATTCAGCGGGATGTTCCTTCTGGTTTGGGTCGAGGAGTGCGTGAGAAATTGTCAGTTGGTGAGTTAGAAAAGGTTTTGAAGAATGGAATGAAGTGGAGTGTTGAAAAAGGTTATGCTGATGAGAGAGATCTAGATTTTGTGGAAGCAAATGGGTGTTTAGAAATGGCTGATGTGAGTTTATGTTCGGATCGAGCAAAACAAAGAGGGCTTGATCAGGTGGGGACTTTGGGATCAGGGAATCATTTTTTAGAGATGCAAAAAGTGGAGAAAGTTCTTGATTCGAAAGTGGCAGAAGCGTTTGGGTTATTTGAAGACCAGATTTGTTTTATGATTCATACGGGTTCGCGGGGTTTTGGTCATCAGGTGGCCACGGATTATATTAAAATGATGATGATGGTAATGAAGAGATATAATATTGTTTTACCGGATCGAGAGTTGGCGTGCGCGCCTTTTGAATCTGAAGAAGGACAAATGTATTTTAAGGCAATGGCGTGTGGAGCAAATTTTGCATGGGCGAATCGGCAAATGATTACTTTTAGAATGCGGGAAGCCGTGAATCGAATTTTAAAGATTAAAAATCTGGATATTGTTTATGATGTGGCGCATAATATGGCTAAGCTGGAGAAATATGACGGAAAAGAACTTTGTGTTCATCGCAAAGGAGCGACTCGGGCATTTCCAGCTGGGCACGAAGAACTTTGTGAGCAATATAGAAAGGTTGGACAACCAGTGTTGATTCCTGGGACAATGGGAACTGCAAGTTATGTTTTAGTGGGATTGGAGAGTGCGAAAGAGAGTTTTTATTCTTCTTGTCATGGGGCTGGTCGGAGAATGTCGCGTTCTAAAGCGAAAAAATTTGTTTTTGGGGCTGATTTAAGGAAAGAGTTAGAACAGAAGGGAATTGTGATTAGAGCGCAGAGCAATGTTGGTTTGGCAGAGGAAGCGCCGTTGGCTTATAAGGATGTGGATAATGTGGTGGATATTGTTGATAAGGCTAAACTTAGTAAAAAAGTGGCGAGATTGGTGCCCTTGGCGGTGATTAAAGGTTGACATTTGAATAACAAAGTTATAGGTTATAAATAATTATATTGAGTTATTTTTTTTATGGCATTGATTGAATTAAAAGACTTATCAAAGATCTATAAAATGGGGGATTTGGAAGTAACTGCTTTGAAGGAGGCTGATTTGGATATTAATTCAGGCGATTTCTTGGCTATTATGGGGCCATCAGGGTCAGGAAAAACAACTTTGATGAATCTGATTGGTTTGTTAGATCGTCCAACAAGAGGGAGTTATAAATTGAAAGATGAAGAAGTAGCTGAATTGAGTCAGAAAGAGCGGGCCAAAGTAAGGAATCAAGAAATTGGTTTTGTTTTTCAAGTCTTTAATTTATTGCCTCGATTAACAGCTTTAGGGAATGTTATTTTACCCTTAACTTATAATAAAGAAATACCAACAAGAGAAGGTATTGATCGAGCTAAAAGCATTCTTGATAAAGTTGGTTTGAGCGAGAGGATTAAGCATAAACCTAATCAGTTGTCAGGAGGGGAGAGACAACGAGTAGCTATTGCTCGTGCTTTAGTTTGTGAGCCATCAATCATTTTAGCTGATGAACCAACTGGAAATTTGGATACAAAAAGTGGTTTGGAAATTATGAATATTTTAGAGAAATTAAATAAGGGAGGTAAGACAATTGTTGTGGTAACGCACGAGGAGGAGATTGCGGAATATGCGAAAAGGCATATTAAGTTGAAGGACGGGAAGATTGTATGATAATTACTAATGTTTAATTACTAATTTTTAATCAATTACTAATGACTAATGATTGCCATATTTTGGCATTAGGCATTAATAAATTAGACATTGGTTAGTAATTAGAAATTAGATATTTAAAAGATGTTGTTTTTGGAAAGTATAAAAATGGCGTTTAGAGCAATTTGGTCGAATAAGATTCGGTCGTTTTTGACAATGCTTGGAGTTATTATTGGGGTGTCTTCTGTTATTTCTATGATGGCGATGGGTCAGGGTGTAAAGCAGGGAATAACTGATGAAGTGACAGCAATTGGTTCTAATTTATTGACTGTTGTGTCAGGTAAAATTTCAGCTGATGGTTCTGGGCAGGGAATGGCTGGAATGGCTGGGGTTTCTAGTGTTACGTGGCAGGATCGTAAAGCAATCGAAAAAAACATTGATGGTATTTCTAATGTGGCGGGTTTAATGATGGTACAGGGATCTTTGGACTATGAGGACAAGAAAACAATGCCGACCTTGGTTGGCGGGGAAGCGGATTTGGAATTTTTGAATTTGTATAATATTAAAACTGGTAGATTTTTGGACAATGAGGATGTGGAGGATAAGAATTATAATATTGTAATAGGTTCAACTATAGCTAAAGAATTATTTGGAGAAGGTTCCGCCTCCGTTTCTGAGGAAGCTACGGCGGATAAAAAAGATGAAGAAGCTTTAGGTAAAAAGGTTATTATAAATGGTGAGGAATTTGAGATTTTAGGGGTAATGGAAACTGAAAGCATGAGTGCTGTTGGGATGGATGCTAATTCAATGGTTGTAATTCCTATTTCAATAGCTCGTGAGATGTATGATACTGATCAGCTAACGAGGATTTTGCTTCAAGTTGAAGATAAGGATAATATTGATAATGTAAAACAACAGGTTTATGATTTAATGTTGAAGCGACATAAAGATAATGAGGATTTTTCTATTTTGACGCAAGAGGACATGTTGTCAATGATGGATTCGATATTGAGCTTGATAACTGCTTTGTTGACTGGTATTGCTTCGATTTCTTTGTTGGTTGGTGGTATTGGGATTATGAATATAATGCTTGTTTCTGTAACAGAGCGAACCCGTGAGATTGGAGTCAGAAAAGCAATCGGGGCGACTAATAGTAATATTTTGATGCAGTTTTTAATTGAAGCGGCGATAATTTCTTTGATGGGTGGTGGAATTGGCATTGGCTTGGCTTGGGTCGGAGGATTGTTAGTTAGTAGGTTTACGCCGATAAGTCCAGAGATTACTTTGTTTGCTGTTGGTTTGGCATTTGGTATTTCTGTTTTTGTAGGTGTGGTATTTGGTGTAGCGCCGGCAATTAAAGCTTCGAGAAAGGATCCGATCGAAGCGTTGCGGTATGAGTAATTTATTTTTGGTTTGTGCTAGTGAATTCCAAATAGTAATTTGAGATTTTTTATTTTGGGAAAAGTTTGATATAATAAAGTTACTTAGATTAATATAATTAATTGAAAAATTATGTGGGTTGTATTTATTATTATTTTTGTTTTGATCATTGCGATGATTGTTTTGTATTATAGGACGAGAAGCCAGGGAGATATTCGGCAAAAGGCTGATGAAAAGATACAAGAAGGGCAAGAGGAAAAGAAGGAAAGGATTCTTGATTTTTTGGAGGAGAAAAATGAGATTAGGAATAATGATGTTGAGGAATTATTAGGGGTGTCAGATGTAACGGCAACAAGGTATTTGGATGAGTTGGAAAATGAGGGAAAAATAGAGCAGATTGGGAAAGAGGGAAGATCTGTTTATTATAAATTAACGGCTCAAACCAAGGAATGAGCCGTTTAAATGGTTTATTCAAGCCAAAGCTATTTGGCATAAAAGGCTCGGCCTTCTAGTAGTTGAGAAGGTTCGGTTTATGAAATAGGCTTTTTAAAGAGATGAGATTTTTTTGAATAATAAAAGGCCGAGCCTTTTAGGGAGTAAATTAACTAAAATTTATGCCAAAACAAAAGCAACAAAAAAAGAAAAAAGGACCATGGATTATTATTGGAGTTCTTTCGTGTTTAGTTCTGATTTTGCTGGTGATTGTTGGAAGTTATTTAGGTTATCGTTTGATTAGAAGGGGGATAGAGGAAGGAGCGGTTAATGTGGAAGTTGATCAGCCAGTGAATGAAGGAGCAACATTGCCGGCTATGGCAAGTTATACTAATTCTCGTTATGGATTTTCGTTTAGTTACCCAGTTAATTGGTGGTGGTACGAGAGTGAGAATGGTGACGGGGCTTACATGTCGCCAGATGTAAATAATTTAGACGAATTTAATGATAGCCAGACTATTATTTCCTGGACTGCTTATGGCTGGCGAAATTCGGGGAGTCAAACTATGGATGAATTTTTAGTTGAAAATGAAGTGGGGAATAGTCAGGTATTTGCAGATTATACAGTTGAAAAAATTAGTGATACAACCTTGGGAGGCTTGTCGGCTAAAAGGCTGGATGAAACATATACAGGAGTTGATCAAAATGGAGTCAGCGAAACTGAAGCGATGAAAAGAATTGCTATTTATCATGTGGATGATAATGGTGGTTTGGGATTAATAATTACTTGTCCTGAAGATAAATGGGAACAGAAACAAGTGATGATTGAAAAGATGATTGATAGTTATAAATTAAATGAATCAGTTTATGAGCAAGAGGTTTTGGGAAGTGATGAAGTGATAGGTGATAGCGAGGGATTTGAAAGCGAGGAAATGTTAACAGTGGCTAGAGAAGTAGTTGAGGGAAATTCATCAATAAATGATTTTTCACTAGAGATAGACAATCAAGTTGGTGATTGGGCGTTGGTGACCGCTACTCCTAGTAATCCACAAGAAGCTGATCCATTAGCTCTTTTGATGTTCAAGGAGAATGGGGCTTGGACTGTCTGGGATTTTGGTACAGGGACGAAAGAAATTTGGATGGATTATGCGCCAGTGGAGCTTTGGGAGACCAATTAGATTGATTAAGCTTATTGAATATTTAAAATTATGATTATGGAAGAAGAAAAGAGATTAGAGATTTTAAAGGAGTTGGAAGCAAAAATTAGAGAAGGAACGCAGGAACAAGCTGAAGCAGTGGAAATGTTAATTGGAATGGGAGAGATGCCTGCTATGCCCTTAGATGATTTGGATGACTATAGTCAGTACGTGGAGATGGGTGGTCAAGAAAGATTACCCGAAGTTTTGACCGAGGAGTTGGGTTTAGATTTGGGAGCTGAGCCAGTATTTGAATATGAATTTGACGCAGATTTTGATGAAGCTCCGGGCGTGAAGGTTCATGTCAAGGTTTTTGGTACTAATAGAGATGATGTTTATTTGGGAAGATATGAGGATACAAATGGTATTGTGAACTGGGTATTGCGGTCAAGAGAAGTTGAAGAAGGAGTATAAATTATAAAACATTATGAAGAAAAAAAATATTATTTTAGGCATTTTTGTTTTTTTAGGCATTTTTGGATTAGCTGGGTTTTCTAAGGCGGCGACTTATTATGTGGCAACGAATGGAAATAATGGAAGAAGTAAAGCACAGGCGCAGAGCATTAGTACGCCATGGTTGACTATTAATAAGGCAATGGGTGAAATTTCCGGTGGGGATACGATTGAAGTTCGTGGTGGAACATATACTTTAAGTTCGGAAATTAATTTCACTGCTAGCCATAGTGGTTCAGCTGGCAATAGGACCAAGCTAAAGGCTTATAATAATGAACCGGTGTGGTTGGATGCTTCGGGCGAGCCGAATTATTATGTAATGCATTTTGATAGCGGGGCAAATTATATTACTGTAAATGGAATTAATATGAGAGATCATCCCAGTCATGACTTGATACACATGGACGGTAATAGCTATATAACTATAAAAAATTTGGAAGGATATAATTCAGGAGACAAGGGAATTCAGATAACTTCAGGGGATAATATTCTAATTGAAAGCTGTAATTTTCATCATAATTATATAGGAGGGAATTGTGATCATTGCACTGATTTGACAATTGAAAATTCACAGTTTTCTAATAATCAGGGAGATAATCCTAATGATACAGCGGCTGATGGTTTTGCAGTTGAGGATGGAGATGGAATAACTATTGAGACTAGTACAGCGGCTAATAATGCTGGTGATGGATTTGATGTTAAAGCAGATGGCGCAACTTATGATCGTTGCTTGGCGGCTAATAATGTTAGAGAAGGATTGAAGCAATGGGGTATGAATAGTGTGATTAAAAATAGCATTGCTTATGGAAATAAGTTTACCGGGGTAGTATTGGAGCGAGGCGGCAGTTATACTATGGTTAATAATACTGTAGTAGGTAATGGTTTTGTTGACGACGAGACGATTAATTATGGTATGTATGTTGCTTATGATGGTGGTCCGAATGTTTCTTTGTGGATGGCTAATAATGTTTTTGCTTATAATGCCAGTAGTGTTTATTTGGGTTATGTTGATTTGCAGTATGAAGGGTATAATATTTATTACAGTAGGGAAGATAATGAATTGGCAACAATGAGTCTTGGAAATTATAGTCGTGATGATATAGATACGGGCGTTTGGAAGAATTCTGGTCCTAATCGAGGAGACGGAACTATTGCAGTTGATCCGCAATTTTCTAATAAAGATGCATATAATTATTATCCTGCTAGCTTATCAAGTCCGATGGTTGATGCAGGAACTTTGGCAAATGCGCCAAGTCTTGATTATAATGGTCTGTGTCGACCACAAGGCAGTGCGATTGATATTGGGGCTTATGAATATGATCAAGGGACTAATTGTGAAGAGGAAGAAGATGAAATTAATTTGGACGATGGAAGCGAGGGAGTAGTTTATGAAATTGATGATGTTAAGGTAGAATTCAAACAGCTTCCACTAAATCCTTCTAAATATTATTTGAAGATTAAGAAATTTAATAAATATCCTAAGAAAATTAGAAAGAAAAGAAATTTGAAGTTGTATTGGCGAATTAAGACTAATTTATACAAATATACTAGAAAAGTTAAGGCGGCAAAAAAGAAGATTAAGAAATATCGGGCCAGGTTGAAGATTGTTAAGAAGAAATCCAAGAAGAGAAGTTTGAGAAAAAAGATTAAGAAGCTGAAAAAGTGGAAGCATTTTAAGGTTAAATTGGTTTTTAATTATGATCAGAAAAAGATGAAAAAAAGGATAAAGAAGAAGAAACTGAAGTTAAAGTTTTATAATAAGAAAAAGGGATGGGTAAATTTGAAAGCGAAGCATAATAGAAAGAAAAATTATTTTAGAGTTAATTCGAGAAAGTTTTTGTATTTGAAGAATTTGTATACGATTGGATTGGTTACTGCTGGTTTGTAGTGATTCTTGATAAAAGAGTTGTTGGTTATTTTGTGTTTTAAAATAGGTAATTTGTTTGTTATAATAAATTATATTGTTAATTGATATTATGAAATTATTTTTTTACGGAGGGGCGAAAAATGTAACAGGGAGTAATTATCTTTTGGAAGCAGGAGATAAGAAAATTTTGGTTGATTGTGGGATGTTCCAGGGAACAAGGAAATCGCGGGAGATGAATTATGAAGAATGGCCTTATGATCCAAAGAAAATTGATGTTTTATTAGTGACTCATTCTCATATTGATCATATTGGTAAAATTCCGAAGTTATGGAAGGATGGCTTCAGGGGTAAAATCTATTGTACTAAATCAGTGGTTGATTTTGCTAGGATTTTCTTGGCTGATTCTGCAAAGTTGCTTGGATATGCAGCTGAGAGAAAAAAAGAAGAGCCGTTGTTTACTCAAGAAGATGTTGACGGGTGCTTAGAATTATTTGAGGGATTGGATTATCATAAGAAAGTTAAGTTGTTTGATGGTGTTGAGATTGAGTTTTTTGATGCGGGTCATATTTTGGGGTCAGCCTTTATTAAGTTGAAAACAGAAGACAAAACAATTGTGTTTTCAGGGGATTTGGGGAATTCGCCAGTGCCGATTTTGAGAGATTTAGAGCAATTGGATGAAGCGGATTATCTTTTAATTGAATCAGCTTATGGCGATCGGGTGCATGAGCAGGTAAAAGAGAGAAGAGAAATTTTAGAAGATGTTATTGAAGATGTTCATGCCAAGAAGGGTACTTTGATGATTCCTGCTTTTTCAATGGAAAGAACGCAGGAAATTCTTTATGAGATGAATTATTTATTTGAACATCATCAGGTACCGAGTATGCCGGTTTATATGGATAGTCCTTTGGCTATTAAAGCTACGGAGGTTTATAAGGAATATGAACATTTATTTGATAAAGAGGCTAAAGAACTAATAAAGTCGGGAGATGATTTGTTCAAGTTTCCGGGATTAAAGTTTACATTGTTTTCTGGTGATTCAAGAAAAATTAATATGGTTGATCCGCCTAAAATTATAATTGCTGGTTCAGGTATGTCAACTGGTGGGCGAATTTTATTTCATGAACAGAGGTATTTGTCAGATCCAAATAGTATTATTTTGTTTGTTGGTTATCAGGTGGAGGGTACGTTAGGAAGGCGGATTCTTGACGGGGAATCCAGGGTGAAAGTTTTTGGCAAAGAAGTCAATGTTCAATGTAATAAAGTGGCGATCGGTGGTTATTCGGCTCATGCTGATCAGCCGCATTTATTGGAATGGATTAAGCCAATTAGAAATCAGGTTAAGAAGATTTTTATAGTGCAAGGGGAGGAAGTTCAGGCTAATGGTTTAAAATATGCTATTCGTGATACATTTGGAATTGATGCGATAGTGCCAGATTATGGGGATAGTTTTGAATTATAATAGAAGCTGATTAAACGCTGATTTGTGAATGATAAATAACGCTGAAATTTGTATAGTTTATATTATTTAAATAAAAAAATATGATAGATAAAAAGGCGGTTAAAGCGTTTCAGTTAAAATACAAATTTTGTGTTTCTGGGGCGGCGGTGACTAAACATTGTGCTGATTCTTGTTTGGCAAGAACAAAAGAATTAGGGAGAGAAATTGTCAGGCAGAATGGGATTTTAGTGACGGGTGCTACTTGGGGCGTTCCGCATTGGTCAGCGATTGGGTGCAAGGAAGAGGGAGGATTTAGTATTGGAATATCACCAGCTGCTACGGAGATTGCGCATGTTAAATCTTATAAACTGCCAGTGGAGTATTATGATATGATTATGTATACTGGATTTGAGTATTCGGGCAGAAATTTGCTTTTAACTAGGTCTTCTGATGCGGTTATTACAGTTTGTGGCCGGATTGGAACTTTAAATGAATTTACAATTGCCTTTGAAGATAATAAGCCGCAGGGTATTTTAGTTGCCTCTGGAGGAACAGCGGATATGGTCAAGGATATTTTAGAGAAATCTCATCGGGGAATGGGAAAGATAATATTTGAAAAGGATCCAAAGACATTGATTGAGAAGTTGAGGGTTTTGGTTGATAAAGAAAAGACGCATAAGATTAGATAATAATAAATAAATTAATAAATTAACAAAAAACTATGATGACATTATTGATTATTGTTTTGGTCGTTTTGGCCGTGGTAGCGGTTTGGGTGATGTTGGCCTATAATGGCTTGATTAGATTGCGCAATCGGACCAAAGAGGCGTGGAGTGACATTGATGTGCAATTGAAGAGAAGGTACAATTTGATTCCGAATTTGGTAAGCGCTGTTAAGGGATATGCGGCTCATGAAAAAAAGGTTTTTAATGATGTGACGAATGCTAGAGCCAACGCCTTGAAAGCGGAAGAAGCTGGAGATGTCAAAGAAACAGCTGAAGCAGAAAAGGGGTTAGCGGGAGCTTTAAAAACATTGTTTGCAGTAGCAGAAAATTATCCTGACCTGAAGGCAAACCAGAATTTTTTGGATTTGCAAAGACAGTTGACTGATACAGAAGACAAGATTCAGGCGGCGAGGAGATTTTATAACGGCAATGTGCGGGATTTCAATACCAAGCAGGAAGTATTTCCGACTAATTTGATTGCCAGTATGCTTGGATTTAAGAAAGCTGACTTTTTTGAGATTGGGAGTGAAGAAGAGAAGGAGACTCCTAAGGTGGAATTTGAGGCGGAAGAGAAAGTTGAAGTTGAGGAGGAAAGAGAGTAGAAGCTGATGAACGCTGATATGGACGCTGATAGACGCTGATGCGCGTTAAAATTTAGTAGTCAATAATTTAACATTTTTTATGAGGAGGGTGAAGGATTTTTTGTATAAGGGTATAACCTATAAGATTAGAGGCGCTTGTTTCAAAGTATGGAATGAGTTTGGGGCTACTTTTAGAGAAAATATTATTGAAAAAGCTTTGATGGTTGAATTGGAAAAGCTAGGTTTATCTGTTGAGCGTCAGAAAAGAATTAATGTTTTTTATAAAGATAGGAAGATTGGTTATTATATTGCTGATTTGGTTGTTAATAATGTAGTTTTAGTTGAATTAAAGAGTAAACCGAGAATGACCAGATTAGATGAAAGACAATTTTGGATTTATTTGAAGGGCTCTGAATACAAATTGGGTTTACTTGTTAATTTTGGACCAGGTGGTTTGGAATTTAAACGTCGTGTCTTTGACAAAGCGAGATTAGCTAATAAGACAAATTATCAGCGCAATTCAGCGTTCGAATCAGCGTAAATCAGCTTCTATGCCTACTTTATATACAGAGAAGGATAAAAATATTAGAAAGACTTGGATTTACATATCTTTGTTTCTTATTTTTGTCATTGGTTTGGGCTATATTTTTAGCTATATAATGGATTCTTATGGAATTTTGGTAATTGCGGTATTGATTGCTGTTTTGATGAGTGTCGGGAGCTATTGGTGGTCGGATAAATTAGTGATATTTATGAGTCGGGCTGAACCAGTGGAGAAGAAGGATAATTTTGAATTGTATAATTTAGTGGAAAATCTTTGCATTACGGCTGGGTTGCCAGTGCCGAAGATTTATATTATAGATGATGGGGCGATGAATGCTTTGGCTACTGGCCGGGATCCAGATCATGCTGTTATTGCAGTGACTCGTGGTTTGCTAAATAAATTAAATAAGACAGAACTTGAAGGAGTTTTAGCGCATGAATTATCACATATTGGAAATAGAGACATGTTGTTGTCAACTGTGATGGTTGTATTGGTTGGTTTCGTGACTTTGTTGGCTGATTTTTTTAGAAGATGGCTTTGGTTTGGCGGGGGACGGAGAGGGCGTAGTGATCGAGGAGGCGGATCTGAAATGCAGGGTATTTTAATGATTACTGGAGTTGTTTTGTCTATTTTGGCTCCTTTGGGGGCGGTGTTGATTCAGTTGTCGGTTTCAAGAAAGCGTGAATTTTTAGCCGATGCATCTGGAGCATTGCTAACGCGATATCCAGAAGGGCTAGCTAATGCTTTGAAAAAAATTTCATCTGATAATACTCCTTTGAGATCAGCAAATCATGCTATGGCCCATTTATATATTAAAAATCCTTTTGGGAAACAGGGTTTTTTGAATAAAATGTTTTCTACGCATCCGCCGATTGAAGAACGCGTTGAGGCGTTGATGGTAACTGATTCTGGTGAAAATTCTAAATAACAAATACCAAATTACAAACAAATTACAAATAACAATATGAAAAAGATCGTTTTATTATTTACTATCTTCTGTTTATTATTTACTATTACAACTATTTTTGCGCAGGAAAATGTGACTAATGAGATTACGAATTATAGTTATCTAGTCAAAGAATATGTTTATGAAGACTTTGATGTGAATATCTATATTAATGAGGATGCGAGTTTTAATGTAGAGGAAAAACAGACTTTTAAATTTACGGGTGGGCCATTTACTTATGTTTTTCGGGGCGTGGCTTTGAAAGATTTAGATAAAATTGCAGATATTGAGGTCTTGGATGAAAGTGGACAGCCATGGCCTGAAAATAGTGTAGAGATTTATAATGAGGGCGGGGAGAGAAAAGTTAGAATACAATTCAGGCCATTGAGTGATACAACTTTTACTTTTATAGTTAAATATAAGGTAATTGGAGGTTTGGGATATTTTAAAGATTGGGATGAATTGTATTGGAATGTAATTCCAGAAAACAGAAGTGTGAATATTAATAAGGCTAAGGCAACAGTGCATTTGCCAGAAGAAGTTAATAAGGATGAATTAAAAGCTAAAAGCTATATTGGACATCTTGGTTCAACTGAAGAAGGAAAATATGAAATTCCTGATGGAAAAACGATAATTTATACAGCTGAAGATTTAACACCAAATGAGAGTTTTACAATTGTGGCGGGCTGGCCAAAAGGAGTGATTACAAGGAATATTGCTTGGTGGAGATGGGGAAGAAATATTTCAACTGTTGTTGGTATATTTTTGCCATTAATTGCTGGTTTAATCTTATTGTTAACATGGTTAAAATGGGGCAAAGATCCGCAGAAAAAAGCGATTTATGCGCGGTATGAGCCGCCAAAGGATATGTCGCCGTCTTTAATGGGAGGACTATATGATGAAAAAGTACAGAGAAAAGATATTAATGCTATTTTAATTAATTTGGCAGCCAATGGTTATATAAAAATTAAAGAGTATAAAAAAGGCGAGTATGAGTTTATTAAATTAAAAGAGCCAGAAGGGTTGGAGCGTTATGAGGAGAAATTTATGAGAGAAATTTTTTCTTTAGGAAAAGGAGACAAGGCAAAATTAGAGGATTTGAAATATAAATTTAGTAATGTTTTGATGAAAATTAAGGAAATGATTTATGAGGAATTGGTGAAAAAAGGATATTTTGCAAGGAATCCGCAGTCAGTTAGAATTACTTTTGTTGTTTTGGGAGTAATATTAATGATTTTAGGATTTGTTTTGTTGTTTATACCTTTAAGATTTGTTTCGATGGGATGGTTGGGGACAGGCTTGATGATTTCTGGAATTATAACTATGATTACAGCTGGGGGAATGCCGAAGAGAACAGAAAAGGGTGTAAAAGTCTTGGAACAAATTTTGGGATTCAAGGATTATTTATGGACTGCTGAGCGATTTAGAATAGGAAAGATTGATCCAAGACAATTTGAGAAATTTTTGCCTTATGCAATGGTGTTAGGCGTTGAAGATCAATGGGCAAATAGATTTTCTGATATTTATAAGGAGCCACCAAATTGGTATGTGCCTTATTACGCTTATACAGGCATGACAATGATGCCGGGTCAAGTTGCTTCGGATGTTAGTTTTTCAACTGGTACTTTTGTGAATAATATTTCTTCTATGTCTTCGGATGTGCGGTCAGTTATGTCAGCAGTAAAGGGTAGTGGTGGATCTGGATTTGGTGGTGGAGGTGGCGGAGGTGCTGGTGGAGGCGGCGGTGGTGGTTCTGGTGGGGCTGGATAATTTCGTTGTATTTAAATTTAGTTTTTTGTTATAATAATTAAAGAGTTATTTTTGATAAAAAATAAAATTAATAATTAAAAAGAATAAAATGAAAAAGTTATTTGTCATTGGAGTTTTAGTATTCTCGGCGGTCTTTTTATTTGCGCAGGGGAATATTGCTATGGCAGCAATGTCATGGCAAAGTCAGACAAGTGGAACAACTTATGATTTAACAAGTGTTTCATTTGCTAATGGTAGTGTTGGTATTTTCAGTGGGTATTCTGGAACAACAAATCTGGTGATTAAAAAAACCGCTGACGGGGGTGAGGTTTGGGGCGATGCAGGAACGGCACCGGATATTTCAGGAGGGAGTTCTTTAAGTGATACTGCTGTAAGCGCTTATTATGATTCTGGAACAGGAAATGTTTATGCGGCTTTTGGGACTGATTCGGATGTGGCAGGAGTGGCAGGAAATTATTATACAACCAGTGATTTGGTTGGTATGGTAAATAGTGGAAGCTGGACGCCGAATGATACTGGGGCGACTCAATTTTATATATATGGGATAAAACAACTTGATGCGTCTGTTGTTTATTCTGCTGGTTCGGCCTTCACTGGGTTTCCGGTTTTTTTAACTGCGATATATAGTAATACTACGGCATTGGTAGATGCAGGAGGAGGGCTTTCTTCGACTTTGTATGATATAGATTGTATCGATTCTACTCATTGTTGGGCGTCAGGAAGAGCTGGGATGTTGAGTCCGACTATAGTATATACAGATGATGGAGAAAACATGGCCGAAGTCTCGATAGTAACTGGATCTCCTGAAAATTTGAATGGCATTGACATGGTTAGTAGTTCATTAGGTTATGCAGTAGGTGCTTCTGGAACTATCGTAAAGTGTACAACAGCTAATTGTACAACCTGGACAGGTTTAACTACCGGTATTAGTGAGGATTTGTATAGTATTAGTTGTCTTGATAGCAATACTTGTTATACAGTTGGAGATTCTGGAAAAATATATAAAACCGAAGACGGGGGAACAAGTTGGAACGAAGAGACGAGTGGGACAACTGAAAATCTTCGAGGGGTGAGTTTTGTAGATGAATATCATGGCTGGGCAGTTGGTGCTAGTGGTACAGTTGTCGCTTGGGCTGATAATACCGCGCCTTCAACAACAGCTTCACCAGCTGGAGGAATATACAATTCAGCTCAAACTGTGACTTTGACCGCAACTGATTCAGAATCTGGTGTAGCGGGAACATATTATACAACTGATGGGATAGCGCCAACAACTAGTTCAACACAATACACTGATCCAATTACTATTTCAGAAGATACAACATTGAAATTTATATCTGTTGACAATGCAGGTAATCAAGAGGGTGAACAAATAGAAGGATATATAATTACAACGATTCCGTATGCCGGCGGCGAACTCAAAATCAAAGACATAGAACTAGATAAAACTTATCACAACACTAAAAATAACACTGATTTCTTTTTCTACCGCAAACCAACCAGAAAATTCAGCGTCAGAAAAAAACTATACATCAAGATACTTCGAAAATCAGGCTACAAAAAAGCTTTTAAAAGAAAGAGAACTTTTAAAACTTATTACAAACTAAAACTTAATGCCGGCAAGGCTAAAAAAGCCACTTGGCCAAATGTTAAAAAGAGAATGAAATACAAAGTAGCTCTTAGATACACTGACGCTCAATTGGCTAAAAAACAAGGCATCAAAGAAAAGAAATTAAGATTATTTATCAAAGACAGAAAGAACCTCTGGCGAGGACCGTACACTGTTTACCAAAACAGATCAACCAATACTCTTAAATTTAAGATTAGAAACTACAAATTAGCTTCAGAACTAGCTTCCGCTAACAGAACATTCTCACCAACTTTCTACTTTAGAAACCTTAGAAATGTCAGATTTGTTATAGCTACTAAAAAAGCTTTTAGAAAGAACTATCTCTTCAACTTAGCTGATAAAGATAATTATGATTTTGAGTAGGATAATATAAAAAGTCAAAGACACGTATAGTCCAAACAGGCCAAGTTATCAGCAGAGTTATCGATAGTAATAATATTATTACTATTATTATGGTATAATGAATTTAATTTTAAATAATTAAAAATAAATTAATAGTATGATCAAAAAAATATCAATTTTCGCCATTGTTTGCCTCTTTCTTTTTTTCAGTGCCAATCTATCTCAAGCCTTTTTTATTATGTTTGATACGAGGGTAGATTATTCTATTGGCGATGCTTCAACCTCAGTTTTTGCTGCTGATTTTAACAATGATAATTATCAAGATTTAGCTGTGGCAAACCAAAATTCTAATAATGTCTCAATTAATTTACACTATGGTGATGGTACCTTTGCTGCTGCGGTTAATTATGATGTTGGTACTACTCCTGCCTCAGTTTTTGCTGCTGATTTTGACAATGATAATTATCAAGATTTAGCTGTAGCTAACTATACTACTGATAATGTGTCAATTCTTTTTAACGATGGCGATGGTACTTTTGCCGCAGCTGTTAATTAT
>JAUWOX010000114.1 GCA_030611905.1 bacterium | reverse complement strand
TCAAGGGAGATCAAAGGATACTCGGCGACAGCGAGTTTGTGCTTGAGGTACTTGAAGAGGCCAATGAAAAGCTTGAGCGGCATTATAAGCTCAAGAGCAAGGGCTACGATCTGAAAAAGGTTGAACAGAGGGTTTGCCAGATATACGATGTAGAGCCGGATGATCTCTATTCCAGAAGCCGCCGAAAGATCCGCGCAGAGGCCAGGAGCTTGTTTTGTTACTGGTGTGTACGAGAGTTGGGATATGCATTGACGGATTTGGCAAAACACCTTAACATGACGCCTGCTGGAGTAGGGTATGCGGTGAACAAGGGAGAAAGGATCGCTAGAAAAGAAAAACATCAACTCTTTGAGTGAGTTACTTGGTTACTTAACAACGTCCCTCTTTGTTCTTACATTTCTTCAGCCACATGAAGGATGGGGCTTTTTGCTTATACAGGCCAGGACCTGAAACCATGAACTAAAAAAGATTTAGCTGTTCTATTCTTGAAGATACAAACTCATAAACTGAGTAACGTCATAAATACCGAAAATTTAAGCATAAGGAATTGGAATGAGCATCTTAATTATTCATCTGAGCGATATCCACATAAAAAATGAAAATAACCATATTTTTAAAAAAGAAAATCGAATCTTTGATGCAATTCATTCAGAAATAGATTTTGAAATTGATACAATATTTTGTGTTATTACTGGAGATATCGCATTTTCAGGTAATGCAAAAGAATATGAAATAGCCTATGACTTTTTTGCTAAATTTGAAAAAGAAATCAAAACAAAAGTCAATTTTGTATTTTGTCCAGGAAATCATGATTGTGATTTTTCAGATGCTGATTCTACTCGAAATTTGATCATTGATAGTTGCTGCTCAAGTCCAGATAAAAAGCTATTAAAAGATGCGATAGAAAATTGCTGTAAAACACAGATTAATTTCTGTGACTTTAAGGCATGCTTGGAAGAATCTTCCACTGATAAATGCACTATAACCGAGAATAAATTGTTGCAAGTCAAAAAATATAATGTTTCCAACGAGTACCAAATTATTTTCAATTGCTATAATACAGCTTGGTGTTCAACTAAAACGGAAAGTAAAACACAAGCAGGAAAAAAAATATTTCCTATTTATTATATTGAAGAACTTATTGAAGATATCGATAAAAGCTTAATTATAAGTATATTTCATCACCCCTACAACTGGTTGGCGCCTGATAACTTGAGGGAATTCAGAGATTTCATTGAAAAAACATCTGATATTATTTTAACAGGCCATGAGCATTCCGAAAGAAATATTAAGAAGAGTATTCTTGAAACAAACAAAGATAACTATTTGTTTCAAGGAGCAATTCTTCAAAATTCTAAAGATAAAAACGATAGTGGATTCAAAACGATAAAGATAGATTTACAAGAAAAAAAAGGAGAAATAAAATCATTTATCTGGAATAAAGATAAAAGAATATATTCTGGGAAATCTATTCCTATTGATTTAAAACAGATTGCTAAGAAAAAAAGGAATTGTTTGAGAAAGGAGTTTGAAAATCAATTACAAGATATCAAAATTTCTCTTAGTCATAAAAATGTTGACGAAATATTATTGAAGGATATTTTTATTTACCCTTATTTAAAAAAAATAAGTGCAGATTCAAATATTATTGATAATGAAGTTAGAGCTGATAAGCCATTAAAATTTTCGAAAAACTCTATTAATAAAATTATATTAGCAGGGGCAGAACAGTCAGGAAAAACTGCTTTATGTAACGCTTTATTTTTAAAATACTACGAGCGAGATTTTGTTCCTATAATATTACACAAAATAAACGCGAAAAATATTACAACAACAAAAATTAAAAGGTTAGTAAATAAAGCATATTGTGAGCAATATGATGGTGAGTTCGAGGATTATGAACAATTAGATAAACGTAATAAGATAATCATTATTGATAATTTGAATTTTTTGAAACTCCCTGATCAATATGAAATAGTGAAGATATGTCAAAGGTTTTACAATCATATTGTAATTACGACCGATGATCTTTTCAAATTTATCCATTACAATCAGCAAGAGGACTGCCCCATAGATGATTTTTTACAGTTTGAAATTTTAAAACTTGGACATTTAGCAAGATCTGAATTGATCCGAAGATGGATTTCTCTTGGAAATTGTTATGATGAAAGCGAGTTATTAGAGCAAGAAGATAAACTAACTAATTTTGTTAATGGTATAATTTTAAAGAATATAATTCCGAGATATCCCATATTCATATTAACTATATTGCAAACTTATGAGACATTATCTCCAAGTGATCACCATCGGACATCTTATGGCTATTGTTATATGTCTCTAATAATTCATAGCTTTCGGAAAATTAAAATTCCTCCTGAGGATATTAGTGCTTTATATATGAACTATCTGACACATTTGGCATTTTTTTTATTCGATATTGATAAAATTGAGTTGTCTGATGCTGATTTGTATTTCTTTAAAAAGAAATATAGTGAAAAATATCCTGTTTATTATTCCCAAGATGAAATTATTGACAATTTAATTAAATCAAAGATTATCCATCAATCCGAATTAGGTAATTTTAAATTCAAATATAAATATTTTTATTTTTTCTTCGTTGCAAAATATCTATCTGAACATATTGATGAAAGCCCAATTAAAGAAATAATTAGCAAATTGTGTAAAAAAATCCATGTAAATAAATTCGCAAATATAATAATTTTTTTAACCTATCACTCGAACAAATCATTTATTTTAGACGAAATAATGTTAAATATGATGATGCTATATGAAAAAAACAAACCAGCTACACTAAATAGAGAAGAAATATCATTTATTGGTGATTTTTTAAATCAATTACCCCAAATTATTTTAAAAAATAAAGATGTTCTTGAAGAACGTAAAAAACAATTAAGGTTAAAAGATTCTGCTGAAAAAAATTCAGAAGCGCAAGAACAAAAACTTGATGCTCAAGATTATGAGACACAATTCAAAGATAAATCTAAAGAGAAATCAGATGCAATCTCTCAGATGAACCAAGCTTTTAAAAGCATAGAAATAATAGGTCAAATTTTGAAAAATCATTGGGGTTCTATTGAGATTCCTAAGCAAAAAGAATTGATATCAGAAGCATATGAAGTGGGACTCAAAACTTTGAATTATTTCCTAGAATTATCTGAAGAATTAGAAAAAGATATAATCAACATGATAAAAGATTGGTTGAAAAATAATGGAATGGATAATAATAAAGCAAAAAAGAAGGCGACTCATTTTTTCACAACCGCATGTTACTATGCTTCTTTTGGCGTTATTAATAAAATTGCTTCAGCAATAGGGTATGATAGACTGTCACCATTACTTAGAGATGTTTGTAAAGAATATAACACTCCGGCAGTTAATTTGATCGATTTATCAATAGAAATGCAGTTTAAAAAAAATATTCCTATAGAACGGCTCAAAGAATTAAAAAAGCAGTTTTCTGGAAACCTTTTTACTGAACGTATGTTACAAGAAATTGTCATCCGTCATTTATACATGCACCGAATTAAAGATAGAGATAAACAAAAAATCAGTGCTATCTTAGAAATTAGTATGAAAGGACAAAGGCAGATTGAGTTTAGAAAAGTCCAGAAAATTATAGCATAGCCGGTGCATATTCCGCTCAAATCGGCCACCAATTCCGGAGCATTCCGGCCACCTGTTCACAAGTCACAAATGGGGTCTACGTTTGACCCTTGTTGTTCATTAGTCAAGATTGATGAACTCGTAAAAAGTCGAAAAATCGATTTCTTGCCACAATATATCGTCTAACGAAACAGGTGCATATACTATATGTTGTGGTCAAAATAAAATATTGGGACTTTTTACGAGACCATCAAGATTCAAGGGGGCATAGAAGTTTAAGAATAAAGATAAAAAATCAGAAGAAATATTGAAATAAGAGAAAATAGATTGCTCATGGGTCAAACGTAGATTTGACCCCTTATTTCCAAAG
>JAUWOX010000105.1 GCA_030611905.1 bacterium | reverse complement strand
TGAAAAACTTTAAGAAAAAAAATAGTTCGGTTAGGAAGAAGAATCTAACTTTGAAATATCGAACTAAAAGGAATGCCAAATGGAAAACTATAAAATCAGGTTGGAGAAAGTCAAAATTATTGAATAAGAAAAAAAATAGAAGGCTTATTGTTAAATATTTTAGAAAGTTTAAAAATAAGAAGTATTTTTTTGCTGTGGGATTAAAATAGTAACAAAATTTTAAATAACTAATAAATAATTACTATGAAATCAATGTTTAAATTTAGTTTTATTTTTGTGTTTGTCTTGGGTAGTCTATTATTTTTGAATCAAAACGTTCGGGCAGCGGATCCAGAAATTGAGGAGATTTGGACATCAAGTGGCGATGATCAATCTTATATTAGTTATGGAAGTGCAGTGGCTTCGGCAGGGGATTTAAATGGCGATGGATATGCTGATGTAATGGTTAGCACGCAGTATTTTGATACTTATACGGGAAAGGTTTTTGTTTATAATGGAAGCGCCAATGGTGTGTCAGCAACTCCAAATTGGTTTTCAACTGGTGAAAATATTATGAATTCAAGTTTTGGAGTTGATATGGATTGTGTTGGGGATGTGAATGGTGATGGTTATGATGATGTTGTAATTGGCGCAAATGGTTATGATTCTACAGCTGACAATAATGTTGGTAAAGCTTATGTTTATATGGGAAGTTCTTCGGGATTGTCGTCTAGTCCAGCTTGGACTTCGATTGGTGATAATAAGGATGGAGCTAGATTTGGCGCGGCAGTTTCTTCAGCTGGAGATGTGAATGGAGATGGGTATAGTGATGTTGTCGTTGGAGCAAGCCAATATGATACTACTAATAGTGATGCAGGCAAGGCTTTTATGTTTCTAGGTTCTGCGTCTGGTCTGTCAACAACTGGCAGTTGGGCTTCTTCTGGTGATGATGTGACTGATGCTGAGTTTGGCTCAGGTCTGACTTGGGCGGACATTAATGGTGATGGGTATGATGATGTGATTGTTGCAGCTGAGGGTTTTGAAACTGGTGCAGGCAAGGTTTTTGCTTACTTGGGTAGCGCAACTGGTCTAGGAACATCTGCATCTTGGTATACAGTTGGTGATAGTACAATTTATTCTAGTTTGGGCGAAAGCTTATCCTCTGCTGGAGATATTAATGCTGATGGTTATGATGACATAATTATTGGCGCTCCTTATTATCCAAGCACTGGAAAAGCATATTTATATATGGGAAATTCTACAGGAACAAATTTGAATTTAGGTTGGAGTTCTGTTGGTGAGGGGCAGATGAGTCAGGATTTTGGTGATGCTGTTGCTGGCGGGGGTGATATAAATGGTGATGGCTATGATGATCTGATTATTTCTTCTAGTTTATTTACTCCATGCGGAGGTAAGGCTTATGCATATTTGGGTAGTTCTGCAGGCTTGGTAACAACGCCGGTTTGGTCTTCATGTGGCGATAATCAAGATGGAGCATATTATGGTTGGGCAGCTAGTATGCTTGGTGATGTGAATGGTAATGGTTATAATGACTTTGTTGTTAGCGCGTTGGATTTTAATACAGCGACTAGTACAAATGCAGGCAAGGCTTATGTTTATTCGAATCAAAAAGATATTTTGGACAATGAAGAAATAGTTTTGCGTGATGAACTAGTAGGCAAAACTTTTGTTGGCAAGGGGTTGGTAATAAAATTTGTGAAATTGCCGAGCAAATTGACAAAAGACAGATATTGGATGAAATGGAAAAGGTTTGGCAAATATCCAAAAAAATGGAAGACAAAGAAAAAGACTTCTATGAAAAAATATTGGCGATTGATTACCAATTTGAGGCGTTATAAAGCCAAAAAAAAGAGTAATAAATTCAAAATTCAGGTTGCTTTTAAGTATAGTAAGAAGCAGTTGAGAAAATTGAAGAAGAGAAATAGTCTGGTAAAAAAGAAAAAGTTGTATTTGAAATATAAGACAAAGAAAGGCAAAAAATGGAAACTGTTAACAAAATATTGGAAAAAGGCAAAGATTAAAAATAAAAAGAAAAAGCGAAGATTTCAAGTAAAATATTTTAAAAAATTTGGGAAAAAGAAGTATTTCTACGCAATAGGGCTTAAATAACATTTAACAATTAACATATGAAAAGAATAGTGAAGTATATTTTGTTTAGTAGTTTTGTTTTTTTATTTGCTGGTGTTTTCGGAGTACGGGCGGCAGACTGGCCAGCAAATGGCGGCACAGATATTGGAACAGATTTGGTCGCAGGCTATGAGCCAAGTGGAATTGTTTGGCATGACAGATTGGAAAGATTATTTTTGGTTGGAGATGATGGAGATGTGACAAAAATGACATCAACGGGAACAATAGAAAGTGAATGGTCTTATGGGAGTGCGTTTGATTTAGAGGGTGCGGCTATTGCGAATTCATCAAGTAATTATATTTATTTGGGAATGGAAAATCCGGATTCGATATATGAATTTGATATAAATAGTAATGCATTGTCAGGTAAGTCCTGGGATTTGACGTCTTGGATGAGCGGAGCTGATTATCAAGGATTGGAGGCTTTGACATTTGTGCCGAATGGCTATCATCCATATGCAAATAGCAATTCTGGCGGTTTATTTTATGCCGGCTTGCAAATTGATGGCAAGATTTATGTTTTTGATGTAGATCTTTCGCAAAGTGGTCAGGTTTCTCATGTTGATACAATTACGCCGCGAGTGGGTTTAATTGATATTTCTGGTTTGCATTTTCATGTTGAAACTTCGACTCTTTACGCGATTTTTGATGGTTTTAATTTGATTTTGGAAATGCAGGCAGATGGAACTTTTTTGCAAGAGTATACTTTGGCTGGGAGTGCTCAAGAAGGCGTGACTTTGAAACCAGCTTGTCCAAATGCTTCAACAAATATTTTTATTGCACAGGATTCTGGTGAAGTCTATTCTTATGCGAATTATCCAATCTATAGTGCTAATTGTCAGACCGAGGAAGAGAAAGAAGTCGAGCAGGAAGAAGAGAATTTTGAGCAGGGAGACGAAATCACGCTTAGTCCAGCTTTGAATAGTGTAACTCTGCATGGTCAAAGCTTGGTAATGTATTTCAAAAAATTGCCAAATAAATTAACTAAAAATAGTCAATATTGGATGCTTTGGAAAAAATTTGATAAGTATCCGAAAAGGTGGAATTTTAAAAAAAGAACTTCTTTGAAAAGATATTGGAGATTGACTACTAATTTGAGAAAGTATAAGGCGAATAAAAAGAAGAATAAATTTAAGATTAAAATAGCTTTTAAGTATTCTAAAAAATTATTAAATAAATTAAAAAAGAAAAATAGCACAGTTAGAAAAAAAGATTTGAGATTAAAATATCGAACCAAGAAAGGCAATAAATGGAAATTGTTGAAGAATCATTGGAAAAAAGTTAAAGTAGAACATAGAAAAAAGAAAAGGAGATTTGTAGTAAGATATTTTAAGAAGTTTGAAAAGAAAAAATATTATTTTGCGATTGGGCTTAAATAGCAGGTAGTTGGTATTTATTTATTAAAAAAACAGGATGGAATTCCTGTTTTTGATTCGTTAAATGTTTCTTTTTAAAAGATCGAGATTTAGCATTGGAATGGAAGGTCCAACGGAGATTCGGAAGGTAGTTTTTCCTTTAGTTTCGAAGACATCGCCATCAATTGTAAAATCTTCGTCTGTTTCGATTTCTACATGCGAAGCATTGCCATTAAAAACTTTTCTTTGCTTGTGATGTTTTTTAACAGCAAGTCCTCTAATATAGCTATATAGATGAAAGAGCACTTCTCGCGCATTGAGGGCAAAGATTCCAAAAAGAAATTGATCAGGGTAGAGAAATCCAGCGAGTGGTCGGAATATTAGAACGAGTTCTTTGATATTGGAAACTATAATGCCGGCTAATGTTTGTCTGGTGAATTCTTTTTCGTCATATGTTATTTTGGCTTGTGAAAAGTGGTGGATTCGTAGGGGAGGGACAATGGTTCCTAATATGCAGGTGATAATCATGCGAATGGCAGTCCAAACTCCCTTGTTGCTGTTTTCATAGAATTTCAAAAAGTCAGTAATTACGCCCATGGAGAAAAAGAATCCGAAGAGAGTTTTCTGTTCATATTGGATTTGAAGAACCTGCTTGTGAGAGATTGGTTGATGTTTTTGTCGGCTTAATTTAATAACTGTTTGGAGGTTTTTGTGAGGAGCCTTGGTAAATCCAAATGCTTTGGCAATCATAGACATGGATCCACCACCAATGGGAGCAATGATAGGTTTTTCTTCTTGGTCATAAATTTCAATA
>JAUWOX010000127.1 GCA_030611905.1 bacterium | reverse complement strand
TTATGCTTAGTATTATATAAAGAGTTAGCCGTTTGTTTTTAGTTTTTTGTGGCAATGATTGTGTTTGTTTTTGAATATTGTTCATCTTTCTGTCCGAAATATTTTATGAAAAATTTTAAGGCTGATGTTATATGAACTCTGGTTTGTTTTTTAAGAAGTGCTTGAATTAGTCCTCCTTCTGATGAAGATGCGCGTGCGTAATAGTGAACCATCTTTATTTTAGGATAATAGCGGACTTTATAGCCTGATTTCCAGAATCTTCGGCACCAATCGACGTCTTCCATGTACATGAAGAATCTCTTATCCATTAATCCAACTTTTTCAATCGCTTCTTTTCTAATCAACATGCATGAACCTAGTACCCAAGCAACGTCTTTTTCTTTAGAGTGATCCCATGATTTCATTGTAAAATCACCAACTACTCGCTTTCCTCTTTCCATTTTGCCAAATAGAGTCCTTCTGTAAAGAACTATTTGTGGTGAGGTAAATTGGCTGAAACAGGAATTTTGAATTGAACCATTGGGGTTAATCAATTTTGGTCCTAAAACAGCAATGTCTTTATTTTTTTCTAGATAATCAATCATTTCTTCGAGCGAACTTTCGAGAATGGTGATATCTGGGTTTAAAAGTAGAATGTATTTACCCTTTGATTGTTCTAGGCCTTGATTAACTGCTTTTGGAAAACCGAGATTATGTTTGTTGGCAATTAGTTTAATATTGCTTATTTTTTGGTTTTTGTAGTTGAATATAAAATCATCTTCAATCATCTCTGTAGTTCCGTCCTGTGAGTTGTTGTCAACAACAATAATTTCATAATTCAATCGAGGCTTATGTTTTTGGATTGATTTAATGCATTGACGGAGATGGGTTGGGGTTTTGTAGTTGACTATAATAACCGAGAGGTCTATTGTTTTGTTTAATTTCATAAAATTTATAATACGAATCTATTACTTGCCCTGTCTACCTTATTTACTGGTAGTAGGCAAACGAATATCAATTTGTGTACTGTTTATTTAATATATTCTCTAATTTTTTTTGCACTAATTTTGCTATTTTTAAGTATATCACGGCGCTTTTTGGTAGTCAATGGACACATTTTTATGGCTTGAAAAAGCCCTTTTAGAGTTTTTGGTTCGCGAAAAAGGATGTACAAAGATTTACCGAGTTCGTAGAAAAAGATCCAAGGCGAGTAGATGAATAAATTTGAGGCAAATTCGTTTTTCCAAAGAGTAAAAAAATGGTTGCGATATGATAATTGATTGATAAATGTTGATTTGTGTTTTCGTTGCTCTAGAGTTTCTTGTGATGATTTGCCTGTTCCCGTTTCCCAGCGATCATGCCAAGCTTTTGATTTAGGATTAAACCAGTTTTCATATCCGGCATGAAGAAGTCGCCATGATAGATCAATATCTTCTTTATATGCAAAAAATTTTTCATCAAAATATTTTGTTTTTTTAATGTTTTTCGAATGTTTTTCACTGCTTTTCGAATTTCGTTTTGTATCATTCTCGCTAAATTTAATAGCTTCAAGTGCAGATTTACGAAAAATAGGGGCGGCGCCAGATACGCTGAACACTTTTTGTGTTCGATTGACTTCTTCGCTGTTTTTTTGGTTATTCCCCCATTCTATTATTCTGTGGCTTTTTAAAATTTCATGTCCGCAGGAATCGATGATGTCGGTTTTAGTATTTTGATTAAATTTCCATTTATATAATTTGCCAGTGATAGCGCCTATTTTTGGATTTTGATAAAAAAGCTCAAGAGCGTTTTTAATATAGTCTTTATCGAGAATGATGTCGGGATTAAGACATAATATATAGTCGTCCTTTGCTTTATTAATGATTTTATTATGTCCTTCGGCATAGCCTAGATTTTGATCGTTTTGTAGATATTGAATATTAAATATTGAATATTGAATATTTTCAAGCAAATTTTTAATAAATTTTGGCGAACCATCGGTTGAGGCGTTGTCAATTATAAAAATTTCTAGATCTTTGTGTGTTTGATTTAAAATAGATTCTAGACAATATTTGAGGTATTTCTTTTTGTTGTAATTAAGGAGTGAAACTGTAACTTTCATATAATTGATTAGCGCTGATTAAATGCTGATTTTGAACGCTGATTCGTACTTATTTAACGGCTAGTAACGACGTAAGTAGCCGTTGATTTTGGCTTGTTTGAGCTGTTTAGCTTGTTTAAGGCAAGATATGTATTGACAAGATTTTTTATGCGTGTATAATAAAGAATACTAGCACTTTCGAGTTTCGGCAAGGGAGATGGCCATTAAAACGCTTTTCTCTGCTGGCATAATTATTCGGGCTGCCCATGCGGTTCGCAACCCTTTGGGGTTGATGATTGTCGGCCAGTAGTAGCAGGAGCAAAGTGACGGGAAGATGTGGTGTTCAGCTGTTCATCATAGGTCGTGCCAGCTGTTAAGGTTCGCGCTTGTCTTCTCGATCCCCTTGTCGATTGTTTGTTCATTGATTCCAGGCCTAGTTATTTTTTGGCCGGATATTGATTGCCCGTTGCATTGGCAAGGGGTTGTTCATTGCCCGTTACATTGGTAGCGGGTCTTTTTTTTGTGCGTACGAATATTACGAATCTGGAGCGAATGTCGTGAGTCTTGGTTAATTAACGGCTAATTACGACGTTATTAGCCGTTTATTTTGGATAGATAAGGCATAAATTACTGTGCAGGTGATGAGGAGGAAGCCGATTCCAAGAGGATGGTTGAGATATGGGGTGGTAATATTAGTAATTATGATTAGGACCACGCCTGATAAAAAGCAGACTATTAGTTTTTTATTTTCTTTATCTTGGACTTTATATCCTTGGTAAAAAATTGTCCAGAGAAAATAAAGATACGCCAAAAGGCCTAAAATGCCAATTTCTAAGATGGTATCAATATAGGTCCATTCAAATGAGAAGACGCGGATTGTACCGAATTTTTCAAAAGCAACGCTTTCATATTCTATGGTGGTGCCAAAGCCCGAACCTAAAATTGGATGTTCTTTGAGCTTTTTAAGAGCCGGATCTAAAACATTGTAACGATTAGAAGCTGCGGCTTCTGTTTTTGGTTTGACAATGCTGGATACCCTATCGCCTACTAAATCATAGACTTGCGGGAGAAAAGCACCGGTAATAATTATTAATAAGGCAATAATACCAACCATGTAGAGTGCGATTTTGACAGCGCGTTTTTTGGGTAAATTGAATAGCAGGAAAATAAAAGCAACAACCAATCCAATCCAAATGCTCCGTGAAAAGCCAGTAAAGGCGGCTAGGCCGCAGAAAACACAGGCTGACAATTGAAAGATATGTCCTTTTAATCTTATATTTTTATCAATTAGAAATTTGGATAGAAGAAAAATAAAGATTATGGCTGAATAAATTTGGCCGGCGGAGAAGAAGCGAAAAAATGGACCGGTTAAATATGATATTTCTCCTAGTCCGATATCCTGTGTCCAGCGGTAAATATATGGCTTGGGTGTGTCTAATTGGCGAAAGAATTCTTTTGATTGGAGTTCTTGTTTGGCAAAGATTGAATGTGAA
>JAUWOX010000078.1 GCA_030611905.1 bacterium | reverse complement strand
TGCCCTTTCTTGCTTACAGTTATTATCTCCACTTGAGTCATAATACTATTACTCCAACAAACAAACTATAAAAGTTCATGTCTTGCCTTGCGAAAACTACAATTTTAACTGGGCAGAAGAAGGTATTGACAAAAAAAAGGTGAAGATTGTTCATTTAAAAAGTGGTCGATTTGATTCAAAACAGCTCCCAGCATTACTTAATAACTTTAGAATATGATCATGACAAAAGAAAATATTATCAAAGTTTGCCAGAGAAATATATTTTGACAATTAGATAAAATAACAAGGATTAGTATGAAATTAACTAGCAGACTAAAAAAACTTTTAAGCATAAAAACAATCACCCGGCTAACTTTGAATAAAAAATTAATAAATGAATTAGTAAAAATTAAAAATCTTGGTCATGTTTTAGATATTGGATCAATAGATAGTCCATATAGAAACTATATAAATTGTTCTACGTATGAAATTCTAGATATTGGAAAAAAATCTAACCATGTCGACTATCTTGAAGACATCCACAAAACTACATTAAACGATGAAACTTTTGATGGTATAATGTTGACTGAAGTTCTTGAGCATCTTTACGATCCCAAAAAAGCCATTGATCAAGTTTACAGAATTTGTAGAAAAGAAGGAGTTATTATCGCGAGCACTCGTTTTATATATCAATATCACGGAACACCATTTGATTATTATAGGTATACAGAGTTTGGCTTAATGCATTTATTCAAAAAATTTAAGGAAGTTCAAATAATCACACATGGCAATAAATTTATGACGATTTGGGAGCTTTTAACAAGCTATAAATACCTTAGGGCTTTAAGAATCTTTAATAGAATTATTGCATTATTCGACTCTAAAAAAAGTACTAATCCATTGGGCTTCATAATTATTGCAAAAAAAACTCATCGAGAGCAAGCTTAACAAACAAGGAGCCATGTATAAAATGATCTCGGAAATTTATCGTACTCTGAAAAGTTCGAAAGGAGATAATGATTAATCAAAGAATTAAAGGCTCAAAGATTCTTAATAAATTCGATTTTTTGATTAGGTTTTTGTATTGCCGTGTACCGTTATTAAGTAGTGGTATACATAAATTGCTATTTTGGAAACTTTATATCAGTGATTATGAAGCTCTTGACGCAAAATTTGAGAAAATAAAACAGGTCTTTGCAGACAGCAACATCAGCTTCAAGAACAAAGTAATCCTGGAATTAGGTCCTGGGAATTCATATCTGAATGCGTATAATTTCCTTCTAAACGGTGCCAAAAAAGTAATTTTGGTAGATAAATTTCCACGCCAGCTTCACTCAAAAAGACAGCGGAACTATTTCAAGGAAGAACTAGAATTTATTACAAATAAGTATGACAAACAATCATTGTTCTTTGTTAATAGTTCTGGTAAATTGGAATCAAAGTACATTGAATTTATTGACAAGGATCTAGCTGATATTGAAAACATTGTAGCAGATATAATTTATTCTGTGAGTGTCTTGGAGCATGTTCGTAATCCTGGCAAGTTAATTCGCCAGGCAAGTGAAATTCTGTCAGCAAATGGTTGCATGTACCATCATATAGACATGCGAGACCATTACAATTTTGCTCGACCATTTCTGTTTCTTAGGTATTCTGATTATGTATGGAATACATTTCTGACAAAAGAGGGTTTATCGTTTACTAATCGTTATCGATACACGGATTTTCGAAAACTGTTTGAATACTATGGTCTAGCAATTACTTGGGAGGAGAAACGACGATTTGATTTAGAAAATACGGAAGTGCATAACAAGTTCAAAGGCTTAACAGATTTAGACGTAGGGATTTGGGATGTAGTATTAGAGAAAAACTAAGCATAACAATGAGAATAATCCATATAATTGATTCAATGAGAGTGGGTGGTGCCCAGGTTTTGGTAAAAGGCCTTTTCGAGGCGCAAAAAGACAACCAGGACATTTTTTTGTATGTTTTGGATTTCAGAAAGCCGAGTGAAAACATTGATGTTCAACACAAAAATGTATTTATTAGTAATCCGAATATTAAGTTTTTACCGCTGACGTTTTTCATATCATTGTTTGCTTTCAAAAACTTCGCGAAGCACAAAAACCCCGATGTGATCCACTGCCATTTGTTTGCTTCACAGATTTTTGGGTGGTTGATTAAGTTACTGTGGATAAGAAATGTATCCTTAGTCTTTCATGAACATGGGCAGATTTTCCGCAATGACTTTTGGCATGTCCTTTTCTTGAAACAAGCCCAAAAAAAAGTTTCACTCTTCTTGGCGGTGTCAAAGGCCACCAAGAATAAGTTAATCGAATTCGCAAAGATAGATAATAATAAGATAATAGTTCTGTATAATTTCGTAGATTTGGGAAGATTTAATAGGGAAAATGCTAGAATTAATATTCAGAAAGAAAGAGAGAAACTCGGAGTTGATAAAGGAGAATTTGTTATTGGATTTGTTGGGAGATTAATTCCAAGGAAAGGTTGGAGAGTTTTTATTGAAGCCGCAAACTCCCTTTTGAAGGAAAATAGTAATTTTAAGTTCATTATTGCTGGAGATGGGCCTGATAAAAAAGGAATGCTTAATTTGATAGATAGATATAAATTAGAAAGCAAAATACTCTGTTTGGGAAATGTTTTAAATATGGTTTGGTTTTACTCTTTGCTAGATCTATTTATTATTCCGTCTCATTGGGAGCCAATGGGTTTGACTGAGATTGAGGCACAGGCATTAGGGATACCAGTCATTTCATCAGATGCTCCAGCTCTAAATGAGATAATCGTTGATTACGAAAATGGATTGCTCTTTGAATCAAAGAACTATGAAAGCTTGGTTGAAAAAATCAAGATGATATGTGCTAATGAGAAACTCAAGAAAAGATTAATGGAAAATGCATTAGTATCAGTTAAGAAATACAGTCTAATGAATTATGTTAGTCGCCTAAATGATATTTACGTAAGTTATGAATATAAAAGCTGAGTTAAGCAATAAAATATTACGGGAGAATATTCTTGAGCATCAGAAAGAAGCTCGCTTTTACGATCTTATTCACACTGAGATATTCAATTCTTTTGAGCAGCAAAGAATATCTCGAGGGTTAAGTGAGGCAATTGAGTTGCTCAGTAAAGATCATCCACATTGTTTAGATGTTGGAGCTGGTACTGGGAATATTGCTCTAAAGCTACTAGGTTACGACGCTGCCAGTATTACTGGCGTTGATTTGTCAAAAGAAATGCTGTCAAAATTGAGGGAAAAGCTTGCTCAGTATAAAAGTAAAGCAACTGTAAAACTAATTGCTCGCGATATTGATTCATTTCTAGAAAACAATGATCAAACCTTTGACTTTATTGTGATTAGTTCAGTTCTTCATCATTTACCAGACTATTACGCAACAATAAAAAATCTCCAGCAGGTATTACGTCCCGGTGGAGTAATATTTATTACCCACGAACCATTTCGTTGCACTCGAAAGAAAGGAGGTCTTCAAGAAAAAATGATAAAAAAACTAGATTATGCTTTTTATTTCTTACGATACTTAATGTTTATTTTTGCGGGAAAACTGAAATATCTAAATAGAGATTGCCATTATTCAGATTTCCATACTGGGGAAAAAGCAATAAATATCAAGGAATTCGCAAAAAGCTTTGATGATAATTACAAATTAAGTGTCAATAAATTCGCGGTTGCGAAGTTTGCTCTAAGTGCAAAGATGTTGAACCGAAAGCGGCTTTTCAATAATTTTGAGATAATTGTCAAAAAAAATGCCTAGGGTTTCAATAATCATGTCGGTCTACAACGGTTCTAAAGTGGTAGATCGTGCAATTAAGAGTATTATCAATCAAACTTGGCAAGATTGGGAGTTTATAATAATTGATGATGCCTCTAATGATGCCTCCGTGGCTCGCATCAAGCATTTCCAAAGGCAAGATAAAAGAATCGTCTTTCTTCAAAACGATTGCAATACTGGACTGACAAAATCCCTCAATCTTGGGCTGCAACGCTCCAAAGGTGAACTTATTGCTCGAATCGATGATGATGATTGGTGGCATGAAACAAAATTAGAGAAACAGGTGACTTTTCTTACTAAGAACAGAAACTATGGAATAATTGGAACAAACGTGATAGTCCATCTTAATCGGGATGAAAAACAAGTAAAAAAAATCACCATGCCAGAAACCGATGATGTTATACGGAAAGTCTTATATCGTCGAACGCCATTTGTGCATTCTAGTGTGGTTTTCAGAAAGCAACTTGTAGAAAAATTTGGTGGTTACAATGAAAGATTACGCTATGCTCAGGATTACGATTTATGGAATCGATACTTAGTGGAAACAAGTGGGCACAATCTTCAGGAATTTCTATGCTATCGATCAAGTCATTTAGGAAATGCGCTTTCGTTTAAGCACTGGCGATACCAGCAATATTGTATAATTAAAACTATGCTAAAATATTATCCTGTTTATCATTATGAATTCCCAAAATATTTTCACATACTGGGAAGGATTTTTTCGCTTCTGTCGCCTCCTTATGCAAAATCTATAAAACACTATTTTAAATCCAGGTCACTCACAAAACCTATTTCGTAATTGCTGATAATACTTTTTAATTATGGCAGGGTGATCCTTAGGACTGAGTTTACTTATTGAATACGCCTCAGTGTTAGGTTTTTTCCGATCTCCCACCATGTAACCAGCTTCAAAACGAGATTTATTCCTGATTTTGTAATGAAAGTATTTGCCAATATTTTTCTTTTTATATTTTGCGCTATATTTCTTTCTAGTATAGAAGCCTTCTAAGTAAATGTCTCTGGTTGGTACGATAATTGTATTTGAATGTATTTTGTGTGGCAGATTATTGAAATCTCGTTTCTCATAATCCTCAGTGAAGTGATCTAGATCTTTGAAAAACGTTCGCTCTCCTGCGACAATTTGACTCTCTGGAGTTTTTTCATTCAGTGAGTGGAATACTGGAAACATACTATCTTCATAAAACTGATCACAATCATAATTCATGAACCATCGATCTGGTTTCCATCGTTGAGACAAGCTAATCATTTTACTAAAAGTCAAAGCTTGATTTATTCTATAGGTTGATTTTCTTACTCCTCTCAAAGCTGACAAATAACGGGAAGGGTAGAGGTAATGAAAAGAAGGAAGTTTTGAGTGCCCTTTAACTAATTCCTGAAATGCCTTGGCTTTGTTTTTTATTAGAACTGGAGATATCATGGTCATGTTAGGCCTGGTGGAAACAAAGTCACTAATAATTTCTCTTGTTCCATCGGTTGAGGGAAGCTTGCGGGTTGGATCAAAACAACCATCACAAATAATAGCCTCAATGGGT
>JAUWOX010000047.1 GCA_030611905.1 bacterium | reverse complement strand
TCGGCTCCTCCTTCGTCCCTCACTTTGTTCAGGACTCCGGAGGACAAATTCAAATCGATTAATATTCAAAACTCCCGAGGTCGGATTCGAACCGACGACCCACTCGTTAACAGCGAGTTGCTCTACCGCTGAGCTACCCGGGATTAATAATAACTAAATTATAAATTATAAATGACAAAAATTTCGTAATTTATAATTTAATTATTCAGTTATTTCTTTCTTCCTTTCAAATATATTGCGCTTAAAATTTTTATAATCTCCTGATATTCTTTACCTAAATTCACAATCTTATCCCTATGCCCAATATCTAATGCATATAACATTCTCAACCAGCAATCAGTCTCACAAGCTTCTTTCCGAGAAATGTTAAGTTTATTTCTAAAATCCCTATATGAATAGCCTGCGCTCGCTTCTGTCAAATTCGCTACCACAGACATAGCCGATCTAATAATCTGCCCTTTGATTTCTTTTGATTCAACAGAATAAGAAAATTCTCTTGTCAATCTTACAACACTTATTGCTGCTTTAAAACATCTCTGCCAAATATCCTTCTTTTTATAATCCTTATTCCACTTCCCTCCTTTCATAACTATAGAATTTAGAATTTAGTTATTTAGTTATTTATAATTTAGTTATTAATATTCACGCAATTTCTTCACCAAATCATGCGCCCTAATCTTTTCAAGCGCTTTCGCTTCAATCTGCCTAATTCGCTCCCGAGTTACACCAAATTCTTGTCCAACCTCTTCTAAAGTATGTCCCACCCCATCAGACAAACCAAACCGCATCTCCAAAATTTTCTGTTCTCGTGGTGTTAAATATTGAATTGCTTCCTTAATATGATCACGCAATAATCTCAAAGCTGCTGCCTGATCAGGTGAAACAGATTTTACATCCTGTATAAAATCAGACAAAGTACTCTCATCCTCATCCTCACCAACCGAAGTATCTAATGAAACTGTATCTTGATTAATTTTAATAATATTTCTCGCCTTGTCAACATCAATTCCCATCTCTGCGGCAATTTCCTCTGGCAATGGCTCTCTGCCTAATTCCTGAACAAGCCGCCTTTCAATCTGAATAAACTTATTAATAGTCTCCACCATATGCACTGGAATTCTAATGGTTCTTGACTGATCAGCCAAGGCTCTTGTTATCGATTGCCTAATCCACCAAGTCGCATAAGTTGAAAATTTATAACCCTTCCGATAATCAAACTTCTCTACGGCCTTGAATAACCCCATATTCCCTTCTTGGATCAAATCAAGCAAAGTTAAATTTCGTCCGGTATATTTTTTAGCAATAGAAACAACTAATCTTAAATTGGCCTCAATTAAATCCTTAAAAGCTTCCTGACTCCCCATATCTTTCCTTTTGGACAAATCGACTTCTTGTTCATTAGTCAAGAGCGGCACTTTACCAATTTCTCTCAAATACATCTGGATCGAATCAGCCGACAAGCTTCCCAAATCGATCTTCGTGTCTTCCTTCCTATCTTCCTCTGAAACTAAACGCTCAATCCTCTCTCTTATATCAATACCATTCCTTATAAATTCATCAATTAGGGCTTCTAAAATATTAAGATTATCTTCTAAATTAGAAAAAATATAAATAACCTCATCTTCAGTAACAAAACCCTGCTCTCGACCCTTTTTAAGCAAATAATCAATATTCTTCTGTTCAATAACTTTTTTTACAAAAGGTTCGGCTTTTGTAGATCCTTGCTTCTTCCTTTTGATTCTTCCTATACGATAATGTTTTTTTCCAACTCTCGAGGATCTAGTATGATGTTTCTTACAAATCTTGCAATAATATTTCTCAATTTTATTGCTCTTTTTTCGAACCACCTTTGTATTTAAAACACGACCAGTCTTTCTAGTATTTTTTTTCCCAACCCCTTTTCTCTTCTTATTATCCTCTGTCTTTTTCTTCTTTCTTCTCGCCATTACAATATGTTATTTATTATAATTCATATATTTTATTCAACTCTTGTGAAAATTTACCAAACTGCTTGCTCAAAATATCAATCTCTTTTTGATCATGTTTTTTCTCCGCCTCTTTCATTAAGTCACCTATCTCATTAAGCCTTTTCTTAAAATCTAGCTCCTTTAACCTTATTACGCATTTTCCAACTTCTTCTTCAACATCAAAATTATCCTCCCTTTCCCTTCGCGACTCCTCTGTTTCAATCGCCAATACAAACTCTTTGGCCATCATTGCCAAATCCTCTGATTTCTTTTCTAGTCTATTAGCAAAATCATTAAAGTCAAATGATTTATTATTATTATAATACTCTTTTATTTTTTTGTAAAGCTTAATAAACTGTTCGCTTAAAAATTTCTCATCAAGATCCATCAATTTATCCAAGCACTCTGGAAGAGCCATTACCAAACCGAATAACCGTTCCTGCAACATTTCCTTCTCACTTTTTCGTACTGGCATATTTTTTTGCGTTTTAGGAGTGGCAAGCCTATTATATCTACTCTTACCAACCCTAACATCAACGATCGCCCGCCTCAACACGTCCTCACCAACACCCAATTCGTCTCCCAGTCTCTGCAAATAATGTGTCTGTTCAACTTTGTCTGGAATTTTTCTAATCTTTGGCAATAAAAACTTAGCCGCTATTTTCTTATCATCAACCTTTTTCAAATCTAATTTTGACACGGTATTTTCAAAATAATAGTCCATTACTGATTTTGCATTCTTAATCACTTTCTTCCAAATCTTAACCCCTTTATTTTTTATAATATCATCCGGATCTTTAACATCCCCACCCTTCTCCGGCACCACAACTCTCACATTCATTCCCATTGAAACAGCTAAATCAATCCCCCGCTGTGTTGCTGTATCACCAGCCGCATCCATATCAAAAGCAAAAATTAAATTTTCAGTATATCTTTTTATTAAATTAATCTGCGACTCAGCTAACGCGGTCCCCGAAGATGCCACCACATTTTTCACCCCAGCCTGATGAGAAGCAACCACATCCATATTCCCCTCAACTATAACAATCTTGTCCTCCCGTCTAATTTCTGCTTTAGCTTTATCCAATCCATACAAAACCCGGCTCTTATCATAAACTAAACTCTGCGGTGTATTAATATATTTTCCCATTTTCTCATCTTCCCGCAACGCCCGAGCAGTAAATCCAACCACATTCCCCTGCGCATTCCAAATCGGGAACATTAATCTAAATCTAAATCGATCATAATATCCACCTCTCGCCTTTGGCCCCACCATGCCACTAGCCAAAATCTCATCATCCTTAAATCCTTTTGATTTCAAAAATCTTGACAACATCTCCCAATCATCAGGAGCAAAACCAAGCTTAAATCCATCAACAGTCAAATCACTTAGCCCCCTTTTCTTAATATAATCCCGCGCCACTTGCCCCGACTTGCTTTTCAATAATGCTTGATGATAATATTCCGCCGCCAAACTCAAAACATCCATCGCCCTAGCCCGCTTAGAATAAAACTCCGGATTTTGGTTCTTCATCTCAACCCCTGCTTTCTTGGCCAACAATCTCAAGGCATCAACAAATTCTAGTCCATCCATTTTCATAACAAAAGAAAAAATATCACCACCCTCACCACAGCCGAAGCATTTGAAAATCTGCTTACTTCGAGACACCATAAAAGACGACGTTTTCTCATTATGAAACGGACATAACGCCTTAAAATTATCCATCCCAGCTGAATTCAATTGGATATATTCTGAAATAATATCAACGATATCCAATCGTTCCTTAATTTCCTCTGATTCCTTCCCTGTCATAATTATTTATAACTTTATTCATAACATTATACCCTTATTATAATACAAAAACAATAAAAAAACAGTCACCAATTCTCTGTTGATTTCAGTGAAAATTATTGCTATTCTATAATAAAATACTTATTAGTTCGCAAACACGTTATCAATAATACATACTTCCTTTTGGGACTATCGCCTCCCTTAAAAAATTAAATTTTGTTTTTTATTTATTTAAAAGGAAAAATGATATGCTTTCTCCGCTACGCTACAAAAATAAATAATAATCTTAGAATAATTTAACTACTTTAGACATATGACAAAATCAACCTGGAAACCTAACAAAAAATTATTAATAAAAGATTTATCTTTGTGGGACGAAAATGCTCGTTTTCCTGAAGAATATTTCAATAAGCCAGAAAAGAAATTAATCTCATTTTATCTTAGTAACGAAAAAACATACAAAATTAAAAAATTAGCGAAAGAGATTGTTGCTGATATTGACATCCCGCAGTTCGAACCTTTGCTAGTGTTTAATTTTAAAAATAGAAATATTGTAATGGAAGGAAACAGACGCTTGGCTGCCTATAAACTTTTACTTAAGCCATCATTAAGCGATGATCTAAAAATACAAACATTTTTCAAAGAATTGAAAGCTAAAACAAAACTAAACAACCAATTTAAGTTAAATACTAATGTAACTACCGAAAAAGACCAAGCCTTTAGATATATAGACAGAAAACATATTAAGGGTAATAACGAAATTAGCTGGACAAGTGTTGAACGCGACCATTCTGATGTTAGAAGGAATAAGGGTAATAATAAATCTTTGCTGAAAGTTGAAATTACAAGAAGAGCAAAAGCATTAAACCTAGATGATTCGATTAAATTTTCTATATTAGGCAAGGGCTATGAAACAACTTTTTGGAGAATAATTGAAAACCCAGCCACCAAACAAAAACTGGGATACAGTCAGCTTGATGATGGTACACTAAAAATAAAAAATGAAAGCATATTTAATAAAATTTTGAAAATAATTGTTTACAATATTTGGACTAAAAAAAGTCTTGATGGTCTTGATGTTAATTCGAGAGATTTGAACAAATCACATCAAATTTCTGATTATGTAAAAAATTTGAAATCGAAAGACGCTGCAAAAGTAGACAAAGAAATTAAAGATAAAAAGAATAAAAATAAAAATCTTTTTGGTGAAAAAGAATTACCACTCCCAGGGACTAAAGCTGGCAGCAGTATTTATGGAGGAAAGGACATTACATACAAATGCTTAATTAATCCGAGAAAATCCCTCCCCAAAGTTTCTTCAAAAAAAATAATTGAGATTTATAAAGAACTTAAAATAATTGAAGTCAAATCATGTTCTACTGCTACATTTGCCTTAGTTAGAATATTAACTGACATAACGATAAAAATTTATTTAGAGCTAAAAGGATGCAAGATTAATTCACGGGGTCATCTTATAATTACTAAAAAGGGTGAAAATAATAAAACCAAGTTAAAAGAAAAAATGAATTATATCGCCGACAATTATTTAAGTGGCGACCTAAAACTATCAGTTGTAGCACTAAATGAAAAATTATTAACACAAAACCTAAATCAAGTGATGCATAATACAATTTTTTGCGCATCAGAATCCCAAATCAGAGAATTTTGGAAAAATCTATTTCCTTTTATAGAATTCCTTTGGGAGGAAATCATAAAACTTGAAAATAGCAAATAAACTATGATTTTTAATTCACCATTAAGATACCCTGGTGGAAAAAACAAGTTGTCAAAATTCATTTCAAAAATTTGTTTAGACAACAATATTAATGGTCATTACATTGAACCATATGCAGGAGGTGCATCAGTTGCTCTGTATTTATTGTTGGAAAAAAAAGTTAGCAAAATTACTATTAACGACTATGATAGATCGGTTTATGCTTTTTGGCATTCTGTTTTGAAAAATACTAATAAGCTTTGCAAATTAATAGAACTTACAGATATAACAATTAAAAACTGGCATAAAGCAAGAGACATGCAAAACAACAAATCTAAAGCTAAATTACTTGATCTGGGATTTTCTACTTTTTTTCTTAATCGCACTAATATGTCAGGGATATTAACTGCAGGGGTAATTGGCGGATTAGAACAAGAAGGAAAATACAAAATTGATTGTCGTTTTAATAAAGTTAATTTAATAAACAGAATTAGAAAAATTGCAAAACATAAAAAACATATAGAACTTCACAATCTTGACGCGTTAGAGCTTATCAAAAAAATCCAAAAAGAATCAAATAACAAAAATACAATTTTCTATTTTGATCCCCCTTATTACCTAAAAGGTGCATCGTTGTACATGAACCACTATAAAAAAGACGAACATAAGGCTGTATCCGAAGCGATAAAAAAAATAAAAAAAACAAACTGGATTATTTCATATGATGATACTCCAGACATTGAAAAAATTTACAATTGGGTAAATATACAAAACAAAATCAAATACACTCTTAATCATAGAGCCTACAGAACAAAAAAAGGGAAAGAAATAATTTTTTACAACAGCAGCTTAAAAGTAAATGTTAATATTTAAAAAAATAATGAGGAATTTTTAAAAAGAGAATTCACCTCTTAATCCCCTCTTCCCTTCACTCAAACTGCCTACCGGCAAGCAGATAAAGTGTTTTCTCCACTCCGAAAACGATTTATTTATAAATAATTTTAATGTAAAATACGCATATGAATCATTGGACAAAATTAAGCATTGATTACGCAAATCAACGGAGTTACTTGGATGATTTATTTCAAGTATATCCAACCATTCCTGAAGGAATCCGTGATCTTGACGGGGCTCTTTGGAAACGTATTGAAAAAGCTTTTACTAAAAAAGACAATATTGCACTTTTAGAAAATCTTTTAAAATTAGACTTGTTTCCAATTAAAGACTCATATGTTGCCTACTTGAAACGCGACAAAAAGTCTCTAAAACGAAACCCGGCAACAGCAGATCGACTTTGTGGTCGTTTATATGAAATGGGACTTGATGAAATCTTTTCTCGATCATCCGAACCGAAAGAAACAAATCGACAAATTGGACCACTATTCAAACGTTGGATTGTTAAAAAATCTCTTGGTGTTGAGCCATTAAAATTAACAGAATTTTTGAAAGCAAAAGGCAATGCCGTTTTAGACGCAAGCGATGCAGAAATGATGGCTTTTGCACGCGAACATTTGAATTATAAACATAATAAAGGATTAGATTTTATAGGACGTTTTAATGGGAAATATGTTATTGGTGAAGCGAAGTTTTTAACTGATTTTGGTGGTCATCAAAACGCTCAATTTAACGACGCAATTGCCACAATTAAGGCAAAGAATGTCAAAGCGATTAAGATAGCAATTCTTGACGGCGTGCTTTACATAAAAGGCAAAAATAAAATGTATAAAAACATTACAGGGAAACTCAAAAAAGAGAATATAATGAGTGCACTTGTTTTACGAGAATTTTTATATCAAATATAGGCACTATGATCATCACTTATGACAACAAAAAACACGAGAAAGAAATTATCAAAAGCAGTTCAAGGGCAGTACTAGAAATAGTCTCTGGAAAGGGAGCAAAAAATAAACTCATCCACTCTGATAATCTTTCCACCTTAAAAACTTTGCTTGATGATTACACTGGCAAAGTTGATTTAATTTATATTGATCCGCCTTTTGCCACAAACGGACATTTTAAAATTGGAGAAGACAGGGCAAACACGATTAGCAGTAGCAACGATGATGATATCGCATACACCGATACGCGTATTGGAGCTGATTTTTTAGAATT
>JAUWOX010000144.1 GCA_030611905.1 bacterium | reverse complement strand
CCCTTGCGGGCATTAAATCAACCAATGTTCTTTATAAGCCAGCCGATTGAATGGATTTCCCTGGCGAATGAGCAGAGCAAATGGAGCCTGCTAAATCTAAATGCAAATTGCTACATCCGCCACCCTTTAAGCACCATGGAGTGTCATTTATAAGCATTATATTTTTATAACATGGAAAAATAACAAAATATTTACTGGAGCCAAACAGATACCCAGATAAATTAAATATAATTACACTCTTTGAATAGGAATAAGATAATTCACTCATGAGATTAACAGCATGACTTTACCAACTGACAATAAATATATGTTCGCGCTTATTTAAATATCTCTTTTAATATTGCATATTAACTTTACTTAAAAGTCGGCTTACGAGTTCAATGTTCTTGCTATTGCCAACTTGCTGGAAAAGTTTGAGAGCTCTCTTATACCATTCTTCAGCCTTATCAGGGTTGTCGGAAAAAACTTCTACATCACCCAGATGGAGACAACAAAGCCCAAGATCATCAAAAAATGATGGATGGTCGTTTCCGATTTTAGAACAAAGTTCCTGAATTTCAGAATGCGCTGCTTCGAAGCTTGTCCTCGCATCATTCAGATTATTGAGTAGGCAATGAACCATTCCAATTTCATGAAGTGCCACAGCCGCGTTCCGTTTCCCAGATCTACCTTCTAGAAGCTTCAACTTTCTTGCAGATTGAAAATGAGTAATAGCCTCTTCTAATTCACTCCTACGAGTTGCGATTTCCTGTAAATGATCCTCAGTGAACAGGAGTCTTGGGACATAATATTTTTTACGGAGAGGAGCCATTAGTTTTGTGGCCTTGATAAAGTCTGTCCGTACTCTATACTTTCTTAGAAGCGTACCAATTATCCAGGCAGCTATAAAGCAAACACAGACAATAACCTTGTGGATTGATGTAGCGATAAAACCATATGATTCCTGCAACCAAAGAACCACATAAATAGCCAAGGAAGCTACGAGTATCAAAATAAAACGCATAGAATTGCTTGAATACACAAAGGTGCCAAAAAAGCTTTTTTTACCAAGATAACCACCCAAGATAATCGTCGAGACACAAACGAAAACGAATCCTAAGAGTACGGGCCAATTAATAGTCATTGACATTACCTCCCTGAAATTATGCAACTAACGCACTGGTTAGACCATGTTGTTGTTTTTCCAAATACTTAATTTGGAGTTTTTTTACCTTTTATATTTTCCGCCCTTTGGAGCCACGGCGCTTATTGACTTTTTACTGCGATCCTTCAACCACAAGCGCTTTTATTATTCCACGCTTAGTTTTAGAAAGGCCTGATCTTTTCTGCTACGCCCCCATGACTGACTGCGCAATTAATCTTCCGCCCCCTGGAGCCACGGCGCTTGTTGTATTTATACGTTTTTAGCTTTATAATTTTATTCATCCGTCCCGTTGAAGGGCCAATATTTGCTGTTTCATTTGTGCCCCTAACCTCGTTCATCTACCTCATGGCCCCTCGTTGTATTACTCGATGTTCAAGTTTTTTATAAGTGCTTGATTTTATTGAATCGGAATCTAGGGGTAAAATATGCCCGTTCATGTAAAATCAATAACTTATGAGCGGATAGTATCCGGTGAAACCCTTGATAACGCTAAAAACTTGAACATCGAGTATTAGGTATTATTGCCTGCCGTGCCTTATTTTCTAACGGGGTAATAACAAATGTCTCTACCAGAGAACTATTTGCCCTAATGAGACTGATCTTTGTAGAAGATATGTGGCAAAGAGCTAGATAAAGCATCTCTCGATTAATCCTCGTTCATTTAATTAATGATCTCTGATGTTCATTAAGTCGTTGACTCCTTTCCCTAATCTGTTTCCTTGATTGTTGAACTTCCTCGCGCACTAATGCTGATAACGATGCAGGGATGGGCGTTTCAATAAAAGGTTGTTCACCTAATTTACAGAGTATTGCAGAACCTATTGCCAACGTATGTATGTGGATGAGATCATCAACTGACTGTCCGGGCTTTTCAAATTCCCAGAGTATACTTTTTTGGACTCGGCCCTCCGTCATCAATTGTTTCAAAATCTTTAGCCTCTTTTGTTTCGATGCATCATCGGTAATTTTATTATCATAAGCAGCCACAACGCCCACCGACAGCTTATTCACTTCCTCTTCTAAACAAGGTGAACTAGAAAACAAGTTTTTAAATTTAGAAAGGAATCTCATGTGTTTCCTCCTCTCCTGTCTTTGTCTTGTCTTCAGTAATTCAATCGCTTTATTAAAAAACTTTTTGCTTTTTCCTGAAGACAGATAAACCTCCTTTATAAAGAAGTAGCATATCCTGCCCCGATAAGCTCGCTCTTCTCCCTCGGACTTCCAATTAATACTCTTGGGGTCAGAGAGGTACTTTAATTGCCAAAAATATTCTGAAGGATCCTCTTCAAAAAACGCATTAAGTAATTCTAGAATCTTTTGTAACTCTGTCGGAGAAAGAGTCTTTGCAATTATTGTGTAAGCAAGCACGTACTCATGTTTGTTAAGACATTCTTCCAAAATTTTATAAAGGTTTTTCGTAGGTGTTTTTTGCAAGCATTCCCAAAATTCTTCTCTCCGTTGCTGAAGAGTTTCAAATTCCCCTTTCGATATCGGACTTTCTCTAGGGCACTGTATGAATTGTGAGTCGTAAAGTGCCTTTTAGTCTTTTAATTTCATAATAATTTCTCGTCCTTATTTATTATATTTATTTTATATATATCTGCATAAATCCAGGAAAAAAGGCTTACCTGATCATAGAAGGGAGGCTCAAACGCAGAATTTCAGCCGCAACTTCCTAGCATCTGTATTAGCCACTCGATCAAGGGAATTTTCCTTTAATTTTTAATTTCTGTTTTTATTGTCTAGATTGCTTTTATTTTTTTAATACTTTTAAATATCTTTGGTTGGTTTTAAAATATTTAGTTTTTGATGCTCTTGAATGCCCTAGTCGGGTAGGCGGGGGCTGTTGCCAGCCCACAGGATTGTTACCAATCCACGCGCCCCCCTAAGAACCGGGTATGTGAGTTTCCTC
>JAUWOX010000133.1 GCA_030611905.1 bacterium | reverse complement strand
TATTCCTGAACAGTTTCATATTCTAGGTGATTATAGCTATTTTGAAGCTTTTTCAGAGTCCGAACTTAGGAACCATCCCGCTCTTTGTTATGTGAAACGCGGAATAGCATTTTTTAATGAAGATGGTTTTTTTTCTTCAAGTGGCTATTATAAAGCTTTGTTTCATGAAGCGATTCATCTAATGCAGATGCAAGGATTTCGCGAACAGGCTCAACAAGGCATGAAGTCTGAAATTGAAGGATATGAAGAACATGAAAATTCTAATAATTTTTTGGTATTTATAACTGAGGCTATGGTAGATAGAGTATTATTGGAGATGAGTACTAAATATGGAAAGGAAATGTCGCAGATGGTTGAGGGCGAAAAACAATCAAAGCTTTATGAGCAATTTGGAGTGGGGATGTTGGATGAAGCTTCATTTTATTTTTTTCATATAGAGGTTTTGGATAGTATTGTCAAAAGAATTGCAAAGGTAAATGGTGAAAGCGAAGATGATGTTTGGAAGAGGTTTAAAAAGAGTTTTTTTGAAAGCAAGGTTGATCATCTAAAAGAGATTGAAAATGTTTTTGGTGATGAAGCAGTAGCTATAATTGATGCTGGTTTTTCTTTAGATCCTGAGGTGTGTCCAAGAGTTTTGAAATATTTTGAGATTGATGATGAGCAAGAAAGGGAGAGGATTGCTGTTGATATTTTGAAGAAATAACTTAAAACAAAATGAAAAATTTTATTAGACAATGCTTTTGTAAAAGTAATGGAGCTGAATTTGTTTGCGAAGACAAATTTGATGCGAGTTCTATTGATATTTTGTATTGTCCAAAATGTTCGGATAGAGCAGAGTTGGGGAGTTTGATTTTGGATTTGAAGGAGGCTTTTGAAATGCCAATTGGAATTTGGGCGATTAAATTTAATAAAAGTGTTTTGAAGGAACAGGATGATGATTTTAAAGATGAAGATGAGTATTATAAAGATTTGTTTAAGTCTGGGGAGATTACTTTTAAGTTTTTGAAAGACGATCCAAAGCATCATAAGGTGGTTATTTATGGGGTTAAAAAGATTCCGGCAAGAGAATTGGCAGAGAGTTCTATTGAAAAGGATGAGAGGAAGAAGCATGATATTAAGGCGGTGAAGAAGTTGAACTAGTTTCTTAGTTTCTTCCGCCTTCGCCTTCCGCCTTCGTCTTCTGCCTTCGCCCGCGGGCTACGGCGGACAAGTAGGTACTTAGGGATATTTATGAAAAAATTTGAAATATTGGAACATACGGCTGATATTAAGATACGTATTTTTGGGCAGAGCTTAGCTGATTTGTTTAAGAATGCGTTGTTTGCGATGGTAGCGATACAAATTCCAAATTACAAATTCCAAATTACAAACAAATCTCAAATTCCAAATTCCAAAATGACGCGGAGAGTGAAAGTTAAGTCGGTTGATAAGGAAGCTTTATTAGTTGATTTTTTGAGTGAGGTTTTGAGTTTGTCAGATATTAATAATGAAATTTATCCGGAGTGTGATATAATCAAGTTAGATGATAATGAAATTGAGGTGGAAGTGAGGGGTTTAAAAGTTGATCAGTTTGATGAAGATATTAAGGCAGTGACGTATCATGGGGTGAAGGTTGGAAAAGTTGGTGATCATTGGGAGGCAGAGATTGTTTTTGATATTTGAAAATTGCGAATTCCTGCCTGCCGATATCTCTAATAATTGCTAATAATATAAATTAATAAAAAAATATGGTTAGGGAAGGACAACCTGGAGGTCCTCCAGTTGAAGAAGAGGTTCCAACTGAAAGAGAGTCTCAAGAGGTACAATTTAGTAAGGCTATGGATTCTTTTTTGGATGGCGGTGGAGCGCCTAAGGATTTACTTGGGGTTGTTGTGGGTAAATATCTTTCTACGGTGGGAGATGAAGAAGGAGATGTTGCAGAATTAGCCAGACAATTGCAATCTAAGCTAGAAGAGCGTGAGGCTGGGGAGACAAAAGATCCTTTTGATATTAAGTGGATAGCCAAGACTTTGACAGATGTTCCTAAGGAAAAACTTAAAATGTTGGATAAACCGGAATTTAAAAAATATGTAAAAACTTTAATTGATGGTACTAGTTCTCGTGCGCCGGAAGTATCCAATACGGAGAGACTGTTTTTGGCTTTGGGGGCAGTGGCTAAATTAACAGAGGAATTAAATAGAAGCAAAAGAGCAGATGAATTCAAAGGGATTGAACGTTTTGTAGCTAATCCTTCTTATTGTCATAAATTGTCTGATAGAGGGAAAGGGGTATGTATATTATTGAGGTATCAGATGGACGTATTATATGAGGATGGGGCAGGTCTTAATCGTTGTTTTTTAAATGATATTTTTTTTGAAACGAAGGCTGATGATTTAGTTGCTGAAGGGATTTTAAAGTCAGGTCAAGAGCATGGGGCACAACAACATTTTTTGGCTGGTCATTATCTTCGTGAGGATCATCTTTCGATTGGTTCTGTTGGTGACATGATAATGATTAGTGGAGATGCCTTTGTTAGGTTAAAAAAGAAGGCGCAGAAAAGAATTCAAGAACTATTGCCTGTTATTAATTATTGTTTGGCTTTGAAACCTGATAGGCATGGTTACAGATCTGATTCATGGAAAAATACACGTTTGGGGTGTAGAATAAGTGTAGATGGAGCTTTGGAGAGTAAGTCTTTTTTTGATCTTTATGAAGAAAATGGAGTGTTATTATTATCTTCAGAGGGAAGTGATGATGTAAATGCTTTGGCAGAAGCAGCTTATCAAAGAGGCTTGGAGGATTTTGATGAAAGATATAAGACTATATGCGATGAGCAAGTTAAGAGAAATGAGGTGGCTGGTTATAAAAAGCGTGTTTGGGGTAATTATTCTGATTATCAATTTAGAAGAGATGAGAATCTTGAAGGTTCTCGGAATTTTTATCGACGTCCCTTTTATGACAGTGTAACTTTGGACGAGTTGGAGAAATGGAAACAGAAGATTGATGCGACTTTGTATCCATTTTTGGCAAAATGCGTTATAACTGTTGAAAAATTTAAAAAAGATTTTGGGGAAATAGGGACGATGGATCAAGAGGAAATAGAGGGTGAGATGATTCAAAGTGAGCAATACAAGGCTTTTGAAGAACAATTGACGGAGTTAAAAGAAGGCCTTAGTGAATATGATCGTATTAAAAGTTCTTGGGGGCGTAAAAAGCAGAAATTAGAAGCGCAATGGGAAAAAATTTTTGATTTGAAGAAAAAATGCGGTGAAAATTATGTACTTTTGAGAAATAGTTCCCCTTTTAATTTTTCGGATAGAGATTTTTTTCCTAGTTTTCTAGAGTTGAGTATGGATCGGCATGACCAGCTTAAGTTTGATGATTTAAAACAGGCTGTTGATGATTTTGATGTTAATGAAGTATTAAACGATTTATATTTAGAGAGGAGAAAGGATGAAGTTTCCTT
>JAUWOX010000033.1 GCA_030611905.1 bacterium | reverse complement strand
TGTATACTCTAATTTTAATCAATGCGATTTTAATGGCTTTTAATATTATACCAATTCCACCCCTAGATGGTTCAAAAGTGTTGTTTGCTATATTGCCGGCTTCGGCTGAAAGGGCAAAAATATTTTTGGAGAAATATGGTTTTTTTATCTTAATCGGTTTATTATTGTTTGCCGGAAGTATTTTTTCTCGTTTCTTTTATTGGATTATTGGTATTATAGATAGGTTTATAGCTTGACAATGTTTTATTTTTTGATAAAATGGATATAATGTATTTAAGTTTTAAATTTAGAGTTTTTATTTATGCCGACAATAAATCAGTTAGTAAGACGAAAGAGAAAATCTGCTAAAAAGAAATCAAAGGCGCCTGCATTGCAGCGTGATTTTAATAAGATAAAAAAACGCTACGTAGATATTAAGAGAGGAAATCCATTCAAGCGAGGCGTTTGTACTAAGGTTACTACTACGACTCCTAAAAAACCTAATTCAGCTTTAAGAAAAATTGCTAGGGTTAGATTGACTAATGGAATGGAAGTAACTGCTTATATTCCAGGTGAGGGTCATAATCTTCAAGAGCATTCGGTTGTGTTGGTTCGGGGTGGAAGAGTGAAGGATCTTCCGGGAGTTAGATACCATGTTGTTCGAGGTGTTTTAGATACTGGAGGAGTTGAGGGGAGAATGCAGCAAAGGAGTAAATATGGGGCAAAGAAAGTAGCAGGAGGCGCGAAGAAGGAAGCTCCTGTAGCTGAGAAGACTAAATAAGGCAAGAAGGCGTGAAATTGAAAATTATAAAATTATAAAAGCATGGCTAGACGTAAAAGACAATATAAAAAAGAAATTAAGCTGGATCCAAAGTACGGTAATATTATAGTGACCAAATTTATTAATAATATTATGAAGAAGGGAAAGAAGGGGTTGGCCAGGAAAGTTGTTTATCGAGCATTTGATTTGGTTTCTGAAAAGGCGAAGAAAGATCCTTTAGAAGTTTTTGATATGGCGATAAGGAATGTGGCTCCTGATTTGGAAATTAAAGGACGAAGGATTGGCGGAGCTAATTATCAAATCCCCTATGAAGTTCGCGGAGAAAGAAAAAATTCTTTAGCTTTTCGGTGGATTATAGAAGCGGCTAAATCGAAGAAGGGTCAGCCGATGTATAAAAAGTTGGCGACTGAGCTCTGGGATGCGTCGAAAAATCAAGGAGTGGCTGTGCAGAAAAAGGATTCTTCTCATAGAATGGCAAGGGCAAATAAGGCGTTTGCGCATTTTGCTCGCTAATTATTTTTCATATTGCGTAGTATATAAAGTTTTATTATAATATAAGTGTGGCAATAGATCTTGGTCGACTTGTCTCATAGAAATTTCGAAAATAAAATATTAAAATTAAAAATTAATTATTAATTATGAAAAAATTTGTTTCTCTTTTAGTGTGTTTAACGCTTTTATTAGGAGGATTGAATTTCGCATTAGCGCAAGAAGAAGACTTGGATTATGAATTCAATTACAGTTATGATTATGGAAATACTACTCCTATAACGAATGAAGAGGCGGAAGCATTGGCAGCGGGACTTTTTGGATTGGGGATTGTTGGTATTGTAATTGCAGTGATTGGTTTGTTGATAGGTTTGTTTTTCCTTATCTTCTGGATTATTATGCTGATTGATTGTTTCAGAAGAGATTTTGATAACAAGGGTATTTGGTTGGCGGCATTGATTATTACATTTTTTATTGGTTGGTCATGGTTAGCTGCAATATTATATTACTTTTTGGTAAAGAGGAAGAATTTGGGAAGCATTGGTGGATCAAAGCCAGATGTGTCTGAATCTTCAGATCCAAAACCACCTGAACCACCAAAACTACCTGAACCACCAAAACCACCTGAACCACCTGTAGAATAGTAATAGATTATATATAATTTAAAAAAGGCTCTCTTTGGGAGTCTTTTTGTTGATTAAAAATTAGAGATTTTGTTTGTCTTGTCTGCTGGTAGGCAGATTGGACCGTTGCATTAATAGTTAGTGTTGCTTTAAAAATTTCGGAAAATAAAAAACTCCGGATCGCGATGCGGAGTTATACTAGGTACGATCTTTCCATCGGGGTTCAAGGGCCTTAAGAACTTCGGTGATGCCGCCGTATTCCAGTTCCTCCATGCCAAGCATGGCTGGACCGAAAAAGCCTTGAGCGCGCATATCCAAGAATTTTTGGGCAGCTTTTGCTCTGACTAGATCCCAGGTGGAATCGCCTCGAGCAAAGACATCGGCAAATGGCGTGAATTTACCCCCTTTCATTGAGAAAGCACGACCGCAAACAATGGGTGGTCCGTCAAAGAAAGAAACAGGCGTATTGTGTGGAACGGGAGTGAGTGGGGCATTGTGACTGCCGCGCATGGCTCCAGCAACAAAGTGACAAGTAGCAAAGGGAGAAAGGATTTCGCCGGTAGCTGGGAAGTCGGATTGGACACGAATTAGGGCGACAGGATCATCTTTGCCTACGTATTTGCCGGCAATGTGCTTGAGTCGAGTGGTTGAAACAACAGCAGCGATATTACCAGTTGCTCGAGAGCAGATGCTTTCGATGACAAATCTGCCTTCATCGCGGAGAAGAACCGCCAGACGATAGATGTCTTCTGGTGTTTGTAGCTGAATGACACGGTCATGGTCAGTGCAGTTGACATCCATAATGGTGAAGGTGAAGCCTTGGAATAACTTGGCGGTGAGTAGTAGTCCAGCGCAATGCATTGGATCAGCAAAGGCTGAATAGAAGGGATAATTGTAAGCGCCGGGAGCGCATTTGTCAGCAGCAAAGAAAAGGAATGACTCATTGGGTCTTTCTTCGAAATTCATTTCGCAAACAGCGGGGCCGAGGCCTTTGACGTTTCCAGAGCAGGCATCTGCTAGGAGATCTTGCCCGGCGCCATAGAGGCCTTGGGATTTGGCAACTCTAGTTCCAGCAATGAATGCTTCCCAAGCTGCTTGATGGGTGCCCTTATGATCAGTGCCGTTTAGATGACTGCAAAGGATGGCGATGTCATCACCAGTAAAACTTACAAAAACATCCAAGCATTTTGCTTGATCTCTGAAAACTCTTTCGACTTCGTCCATTACTTCTTGTGTTGGCATAATATGTCCACCGACCGAACCGATGTCGGCTTTGATAACGGAGAGAGTCATGTTTTTCATCTTTCTTTTCTCCTTTTCGGGGGGCTTTGTAAGAGGGCGCGCGAAGCGTCCCAATAGGATGGATATGAAAAAGAACGATTATCTAATAGTCTGCTTTTTTGAGCAATAAGTCAAGTGAAGTTTTCCACAGGTATATTTTAAAAAGAGATTTGACTTGCTATATTTATTTTTTGTATTATACTAAGAAGAAAGCACCAAATTACAAATTACAAATACTAAATAAATTCTAAATTGCAAATAAAAAAATCTTGTGATTTGTGGATTGGTGTTTGTAATCTGTTTGGAATTTGGTGTTTATGGTTTGCAACTTTTTTTATCATGGCAAAAAAATATTCTCTTGAAAAAACTCGTAATATTGGAATTATTGCTCATATAGATGCTGGCAAGACAACAGTAACTGAGCGGGTTTTGTTTTACACGGGAATTTCGCATAAGATTGGTGAGGTGCACGAAGGTGAAGCAATTATGGATTGGATGGAGCAGGAAAGAGAGAGAGGTATTACCATCACTTCAGCAGCGACAACTTGTTTTTGGTCACCGATGTGGAAAAAAGAAAAAGATGAACATCTAATTAATATAATTGATACACCTGGTCATGTTGATTTTACAGTTGAAGTGGAAAGATCTTTGCGTGTTTTGGATGGAGCAGTGGTGGTGTTTGATGGCAAGATGGGGGTGGAGCCGCAAACAGAAACTGTCTGGAGGCAGGCAGATAAATATAATGTGCCAAGAGTTTGTTTTTTGAATAAAATTAATTTAGTCGGTGGTGATTTTTATAAAAGTTTGGGTTCTATTCATGACAGGTTGTCAAAAGAAGCTTATCCGATTATGCTGCCGATTGGTTCTGGTGAAGAAATTGAGGGCATAGTGGATCTGATTGAGATGAAAGCTTACTACCATACAGAGGAAGAAGGAATGCGATTATCAGAGCCAAAAGATATTCCAGATGATTTAAAGGAAAAAGCGAAAAAATATCGAGATGAAATGATTGAGAAAGCAGTTGAATTTGATGATGAATTAATGGAGAAGTATTTGGATGGTGGAGAATTGTCCAAAGAGGAAGTCAGGAAAGTTTTGCGGAAAGCAACTCTGTCAGGTAAGTTTTTTCCAGTGTTAGGTGGTGATGGCAGAAAGGCTGTTGTTGAAAAATTACTTGATGTGGTTATTGATTGCTTGCCATCTCCTTTGGATGTTCCATCAGCCAAAGGGTTTGATCCAAAAGATGAAAGCAGGGAGCTAATTAGAAAAGCATCTAATGATGAGCCATTCGCGTCATTGGCTTTTAAAATAGCGACTGATCCTTATGTTGGCAAGCTAGTTTATTTTAGAGTTTATTCAGGAGCATTAATAGCCGGATCATATGTTTTAAATGCTTCAACTGGCAAGAAAGAGAGAGTAGGTCGGATTGTGCGAATGCATGCGGATAAACGAGAAGAAGTAGAAGAGGTTTATGCAGGCGATATTGCAGCGATTGTTGGTTTAAAAGGGACGACGACTGGTGATACTCTTTGCGATGAAAAGGATCCAGTTATTCTGGAGAAGATTGTATTCCCAGAGCCAGTTATATCTATTGCTATTGAGCCAAAATCCAAAGCGGATCAGGAAAGGATGTCAGGTTCTTTGAAGGCATTGTCTGAGGAGGATCCAACATTCAAGGTTCATATTGATGAAGAAACAACGCAGACGATAATGTCTGGAATGGGTGAGCTTCATTTAGAAATCTTGGTAGATAGAATGAAAAGGGAATTTAATGTGGAAGCAAATATTGGTAAGCCGCAGGTTGCTTATAAGGAAACAATTACTTCTTCTGCTGAAGCAGAAGGTAAATATATTAAACAATCGGGTGGTCGAGGTCAATATGGTGATGTTTGGTTGAGATTAGAGCCGCAAGAAAAGGGGAAGGATTTTGAGTTTGTGAATGAAATAAAAGGGGCTGTTATTCCTCAAGAATTTATTCCAGCAGTTGAAAAAGGCGTTAAAGAAGCGTTGGGTAGTGGAGTAATTGCTGGTTATCCAGTAATTGATGTAAAAGTAACGCTTTATGATGGATCTTTTCACGAGGTTGATTCTTCCGAAGCGGCGTTTAAGATCGCTGGTTCCATGGGCTTTAAGGAGGCTTTTAGAAAGGCAAAGCCAGTCTTGTTAGAGCCGATAATGAAGATAGAAGTTTCTGTGCCGGAAGAATTTATGGGTGATGTTGTAGGTGATTTAAATTCAAAGCGAGCACAAATACAAGAGATGGCTGATCGAACTAATTTAAAAATTATTAATGCTATGGTTCCCTTAGCTTCGATGTTTGGTTACGCAACTACTTTAAGATCTATTACTTCTGGTCGGGGCAACTTTGTTATGGAATTTGATCATTATGATCCAGTGCCTAAAAATGTTGAACAGGAAATTGTTGAGGGCAGGACAGAGAAGAAAGTTGCAAGTTAAAATTTAAAGTAATTAAATAATAGAATGACAATTAATGTTTTGAATCTAAAAGAATTTCCCGCTATTTTGAAATTACTGAAGACAACTGGTGGAAAATATGTCATTGTAGAAGATGGCAAGCCGTCATTTGTTATGATGTCAATGGATGAATATAATAAGCTGCTTAAGGGCAGAAAGGCTAGCGAATCTTCTGAGAAAAATTTGATTGATAAGATTAACAAGGATATTGCAGAATGGAGAGCGGGAGAAGATGAAAGGATGGATTATTCTGATTTGGAAGCGGGTTTGGATGAGTCGAAAAAAGATGATTTTGAGGTTGATGATTTGAGCTATTATTATGACGTTTAAGAATTGCGAATATTTGCCTGTCGGTAGGCAGGCGCGCGAATGCCTTTTGGGTTACTAATTGTACGAATCGTGTTGTCGTGAATTTGTACGAATATTCGATGGTTACGAATATGCATGAATGGAGTTATTCACAAAAATCCCTTGCTTAACCCCAAAAAGCCTGTTATACTGCTCTTGTTGAAAATAATTTGACATTGTTTAATTTTAAGTATATAATTGAGTTTAATAGTTAGTCTTGTAATTAGCTGTTAATTTACAAATTGAATTAATTAAATTAAAAAATTATGCCAGAGAAATTTGAACGAACAAAGCCTCATGTTAATGTGGGTACAATTGGTCACGTTGATCATGGTAAAACTACTTTAACCGCAGCTATATTAAAAGTAATTAATGCTAGTGGCGAGGGGAAGGCTCAAGAGAAAACAGTAGATCAAATTGATGCCGCTCCCGAAGAGAGGGAAAGAGGCATTACGATTGCTACTGCTCATTGTGAGTATGAAACTGCTAAAAAGCATTATGCTCACGTAGATTGTCCAGGACATGCTGACTATATTAAGAATATGATTACTGGTGCAGCTCAAATGGACGGTGCTATTTTAGTTGTATCTGCTGCTGATGGACCAATGCCTCAGACTAGAGAGCATATCCTTTTAGCTCGACAGGTTGGTGTTCCAGCTATTGTTGTGTTTTTAAACAAAACAGATCAGGTTGATGATCCAGAAATGATTAGTTTGGTCGAGGAAGAAGTTAGAGATTTGTTAAAGAAATATGAATTCCCAGGTGATGAAGTTCCAATAATTAAGGGTTCTGCTTTAAAAGCCCTAGAGGATCCTAAGGGTGAGGCAGGAAAACCAATTTTAGAATTGGTTAAAAAGATGGATGAGTATATTCCAGAGCCTAAAAGAGATGTTGATAAGCCATTCTTATTGCCGATTGAAGATATTTTTTCTATTGAGGGTCGTGGCACGGTTGTGACTGGTAGAATTGAAAGAGGTATTGTAAAATTAAATGATGAAATAGAAATCGTTGGATTAAGACCAACTCAAAAAACTGTAGTGACTGGAATTGAAATGTTTAATAAGCAGCTTGATGAGGGACGTGCTGGAGATAATGCTGGTATTTTACTTCGAGGAACTAAGAAAGAAGATGTTGAACGAGGTCAAGTATTGTCTAAGCCGGGTTCTATTACGCCTCATACTGAGTTTGAAGCTGATGCTTATGTTTTGAAGAAAGACGAAGGCGGTCGGCATACAGCATTTTCAAATGGTTATAAACCGCAATTTTATATTCGAACAACTGATGTAACTGGTGACGTTACTTTACCAGAAGGAACAGAGATGGTTATGCCTGGAGATACAGTAAATGGTTTGAAGATTAAATTAGTTGCCCCTGTAGCCATGGAAGAAAAAATGAAATTTGCCATTCGTGAAGGCGGTAAAACTGTTGGCGCAGGTGTTGTTACTAAGATTGTTAAATAAATGGGATCCGACTTATAAATCTAGTCGGATTTTATTCTCGGGTTTATTAATTAATTTTTTAGAGTAATTTATAAGTTCTTTTAATGCCAAAGAGTAAAGTCGATAGTAAGAAGGAAGAAATTTCTTCTCGCATAAGAATTAAAATTAAAGCTTTTGATCATAAGATAATTGATCAATCGGCAGAGCGGATAATTGAAACTGCTAAAAGATCGGGAGCAGAGGTTATTGGTCCGATTCCTTTGCCAACTGAAAAACGTAGAGACACGGTTTTGAAATCCACTTTTGTGCATAAAGATTCTCGTGAGCAATACGAAATCAGGGTTCATAAGAGATTGATTGATATCGTGAAGCCGACACCAAAAACGATTGATTCATTGTCGAATTTGAATTTGCCAGCAGGAGTTGATGTGGAAATAAAGATGTAATTTTATTGTGTGGGTGCTTCGCAAATTATTTTGTTAATATTTTTTAAATGTTAACTTATATAAAGTTTTTAAATAGAGTTTAAAAAATAGTCAGAAGTCGGGTTCTTGGCCGGAAGAATTTCTGGCTGAAGATCCGACTTTTAGTTATAATAATTTATTATTGATAGATTATGAAATTTATTGTAGGAAAAAAAATTGGAATGAATAGAATATTTGATGAGAAGGGAAGTTCTTCCTCGGTTACTTTAATTAAGACAGAGGATTGTTATGTGTCACAGATAAAAGATGGTGAGCGGAGTGATCGTAAAGTGGTTCAAGTCGCTTTTAATAAGACCAGTAAGAAAGATGGACGAATAAGTGGTCATTTGAAGAAGGCCAATATTAAAGAAAACTTAAATAAGTTTGCTGAGTTTAAAGCCGGTAATGATTTGACTACTTATAAATTAGGTGATATAATTGATGTTTCAGTGTTCGAAAAGGGTGATAAAGTAACTGTTTCTGGTATTTCTAAAGGGAGAGGTTTTGCAGGAGTGATAAAAAGACATGGGTTTCATGGAGCGCCTCGTTCGCATGGACATAAGCATGATTGGCGTTCAGGTGGTTCAATCGGGGCTGCTTTCCCGCAGCACGTTTTCAAGGGACAGAAGATGCCGGGACGAATGGGAGCAGATAAAGTTACATTGAAAAATCTGGAAGTCGTTGGAGCGGATGATCAGGACAAGGTTTTGATAGTTAAAGGATCTGTGCCGGGAGCTAATGGTTCGTGGTTAAGAATTCGTTGTTTAAATTAAGATGATTGTTTTTGTTAATTATTCTTTATGAAGATTGATGTTTTAGATATAAGTGGTCAGCGGGTTGGAAGTAAGGATTTAAATCCGGAGGTTTTTGATGTAAAGATCAACGAGGCGGTTGTTCATCGGGCAGTTGTTGCTCAGTTGAGCAAGAAAAATGTTACAGCGAAGACTAAAGATCGAGGCGAAGTTCGAGGCGGGGGCGTAAAACCCTGGCGTCAAAAAGGTACCGGAAGAGCAAGGGCTGGTTCTATTCGTTCTCCAATTTGGAAAGGTGGAGGAAAGACATTTGGTCCAGTAGCAAGCGTGAATTATGCAAAAAAGATAAACAGGAAAGAGAAGAAGAAAGCGTTGTTGATGATTTTGTCAGACAAGGTTAAATTGAAAAAAATACTGGTAGTGGATGATTTGAAGTTGAATGATATTAAAACCAAAGAGTTTGTAAAGATACTAGATAATTTGAAGATTAAGGATGGGGCGTTGGTTTTGATAAATGAGAAAGATGAAAAATTATCTAAATCAGCTAGAAACGTGCCTTCAGTAAAGGTTTTGTTGGCTGATCTGTTGAATGTTTATGATGCCATTCGTTATAAATGGTTGATTATTGATAAAAATGTTTTGGATAGATTAAATAAATAGTACTATTATGTCAGCTTTGTTAGATGTTTTTAAGAAAAAAGAAGGGAAGGAAAAAAAGTCTTCGGGGAAAAAGAAAAGTGTTTTAAATAAGACTAAGACTAGGGATGTTAAGGGCAAGAAGAGTGAGAAGAAAAAAGTGGTGAATATATATAGTTCAGCTCATAGGATTTTGATAAAGCCAATTGTTTCTGAAAAAGCTACTGATTTAGGCACGGATAATAAATATGTTTTTCAGGTTTCTGGGAGATCAAATAAAAAGGAGATAGGCAATGCTATAAGAAATGTTTACGGTGTAAAACCTGTTAAGATTAATATTG
>JAUWOX010000154.1 GCA_030611905.1 bacterium | reverse complement strand
GCCCCGACGGCCGTTCGGCATGCAGAAACAATGACTATTTCTTTCATGGCAACTCCTTTTTTAATTGTTTTTCGAACTGATCGTCGTTCATTTTTAAAAATCGCTGTAAATTATCAATGCCAATTAAAGGTGTTTCAGAATAGGGGAAGTTAAGCATCGGAATATCGGCGAAGACTTCATTGAAATCTGTGCATGATGAATCTATTTGCATTTTGTTGTTAATCGTTCGATATAAAGAAATATGAATGTTCTGCAAGGCCTTAAGAATTCTTATTGATTCAGCATGAGATAATTTGTCAGGGTTTAATACCAGGCTTATCTGCGTCAGCTCACGATCCTCAAAGGTGTCTTTTAGCGTTTGGTACTGTTTCCGCTGTTCCTCAATTTTTTTCAGAACTTTGTCTCTTTCGAATTCTTTTTTTAGTATTTTGATTTTGGTGATTAATTCCCTTTTCTGGATTATTTCTTCACGCAACGCCAGAAGATGCTCTATCCAAATCATCGATAGGGATGGGAGATTGAAGAATTTTAACGCCAGTGCAGTGGGCGGCATATCGAAAATCAGGTAATCAAGCTGGGAGAAATCTTTGCGGATTTGTTCAAAGGCTAAGATTAAGGCGTATTCTTCGAGACCAGGAGAATGTTTGATTACACTAAAATACTTATCTAAATTGAAAGCGGTCAAATAGGAATAGGTTTTATTAATTTGATTATGAATATCTTTGAGATATTGCTTAATCCAAAATTCTTGATCGATTTCTATGGCCAATAAGTTGGGCGCAATCTGAAATGGTTTATCCGAAAGATTCTTTTCAAAAATATCGGATTGATTATGCGCAGGATCCAGAGAGATTATGAGCACTTGGAATCCTTTTTGTGCTAAAAAAACGGAAGTGAGGGCCGCTGAAGTCGATTTTCCAACCCCACCTTTCCCCACAAAAAAAATATTGGTTGCCTTGTTCATTGTTAGCCTATGTCTAAAACCGAAAAAAGTTGTGCGATAGGTTCGTTAGCAGTATCCACTTTTTCCATCATCAAAATTAGTTCTTTTTCCATAAAAGGCATCAGGTCCAGCGAAATTTGCATTGGAGGCGATGGCATGCCAATAAAAGAACCCAAAACCAGAACTCCAAATATGTTCTCCAGTTCTTCAAGTTCATATTCAATGATTCCTACTGCCTTACCGCGTGCAACCTCATCGGAGATCTTCCATATGTAGATAATTCTATCTTTAATAGATTTTATGATTGGATTCATTGGATCAGTTTAAAAATCGTTTCGCTATTTCATATAATCCAGCCTTGGTGAGGCTGGGGCGGACTCAAAAAAGGAAATCTCTAAACAATCAAGTTTCAATAAGAAAATCACTTTACTCTGAAGATCCTTCTTTCAAACTGAATCCGTTTTTTTGAAGGATAGTAATAATAAACTGCATAAAGGGCCATCAAAACTGTGCCTGCGAGATAAAAGCGGGGGAATTCCAAAAGATAGGCAGTTAACATCAAATAGGGTGTAACTAACGCAATATAAAGAAAATTTCGTTCAAAATTGATTAAATCTGCTTCAGAAATGCTTTTTTGATGACGTATTTTGTGCGCAAAAAGCGTACGAAAAAAAATAGGCCACGCTATGGCAAAAACTACTGATAATATAAAAACCAATGGGGCGAGTAATTCCAGGAATGTAATGTGTCCAAACTCGAGAAGATTAAATTTCTTGGCTGCAGAGATAGCAATAAAACCTACAATTGCGGGGATTAGGAGGATAAAATAGGTTCTTCTTAATTCATCAGCCATTTATGACGTAAATATTTGAGTCCCATTTAATAGGCCCAAGAGAGAAAAATGGAATAAAAAAAATAACATAATGCAAAGCCCATATGTGGTTTTGAACGTAATGGGATTCGCTATGCAATAATCAAAGCGCGGAAGTATCGCAGCAAAGCGATACTTCCGCTTTATTGTTAAGTTGCTACAGGTTCGGGTTCTCCAGAAGTTGTCCCATAAGAACTGAAGAACTTGATTAGACCTTCAATCAAAATCCAGACTGCTATTATCAGAACACAAATATTTATCACCGTTAGCAACATATTATGCGCGCCGAGAAACTTGGCCTGGTTCATAATGACTGCCCAAATGGTCATAAACGCCATAAAAAGCGCTGGGAACCCTGCAAACATCCATTTTGCGCCGCCTTTTGTTTGCAGGTAAAGCGTAATAATAATCAGCGCCAGCGCGGCTAATGTCTGATTCACAGCACCAAACAATGGCCACAATGTCAAGGCACCCTTTCCGCTCGCGCCGGTGGCAAAAGCTAATATCAGGCCAGTACCAACCGCCACCAAAGTGGCCGTATATTTATTGGTTAAGAAGGTAAGTTTGAGATCTCCAAACAGTTCAGCGACAACATAGCGCTGAATTCTTGTGGCAGTGTCAAGCGTGGTGGCAGCAAAAGAGGCCACAAAAACCCCCATAATGACCAAACAAACTCCTTTCGGAATACCCAGGGAACCGATCATATTAGCAGAACCGTCCACAAAGGCGCTGATTTTTGAGCCCAGACCTGCTGCTGCGGCCCAGGATGAATAGTGGGTTGTCCATGCGGCAACGCCTGTCAGGGTTTCGCCTCCTTTGGTGACGTATCCCATTCCGATTCCCGCTGCCACGGCAACCACCACCAAAGTCGCCAGAGCGCCTTCCATCAACATAGAGCCATAGCCCACAAAAAGCGAATCCTTTTCGGAACGTACCTGTTTGGATGACGTTCCCGAGGACACCAGGGAATGAAACCCTGAAATAGCCCCGCAGGCGATCGTGAT
>JAUWOX010000077.1 GCA_030611905.1 bacterium | reverse complement strand
TTTTTTTCTTCTTCTATTGGTTCAGCAAATTTGCAGTCTGGAAAGCCAGAGCAGGCTTGGAATTTGCCGAAGCGGCCATATTTGATAACTAAGGGTTTTTTGCATTTAGGACATTTTCGGTCAGTTTGTTCTTCAAATTTTTTGATTTCTTTTTCTTTTTTAGCTAAATTTTTCGCAAAAGGATCGTAAAATTCCTTGATGATGGGTTGCCATTTTTTTTGTCCTTGGGCAATTTGATCTAAATTTTCCTCCATGCGGGCAGTAAATTTTATGTCAACGATTCCGGGAAAGTGCTTGACTAAAAGATCATTAACTAAAGTTCCAATTTCAGTGGGGAAAAATTTTCTGTTTTCATCTTTTTCTATATAATTTCGTTTTTGGATTGTAGAAATAGTAGGGGCATAAGTCGAAGGTCGGCCGATGCCTTGTTCTTCTAAGGCCTTAACAAGCGTTGCCTCTGAATAACGGGCGGGTGGTTCAGTAGAATGTTGAGTTGGGTTTAATTTTAGGAAATCAAGAATTTCATTTTTTTCGAGTGGAGGAAGGATTGTTTCTTTGATAGGTAGTTTGCCGTCTCGACTATAAATTTTTAGAAAGCCATCGAATTGGATAGTAGAGCCTTTGGCGCGGAAGGTATATTTGTTGGCAGATATGTCGATAGATATTGAATCGAGAATAGCTTGTTTCGTTTGACAGGCGAGAGCCCGTTGCCAAATTAGATTGTAGAGCTTGTATTGTTGAGGATCTAAGTTGTTTTTTATTTCGTTAGGGATTCTGGTAAATGAGGTAGGTCGAATGGCTTCATGAGCTTCTTGGGCGCCTTTTGATTTTTTTTTGTAGAAGCGCGGTTCAGATAAGGTGTATTTTAATCCAAATTTTTGTTCAATAACTTCTTTAGCTTCAACTAGAGCACTTTTGGCAAGATTGGTAGAATCGGTTCTCATGTATGTAATGAGTCCGACTGGTTTGCCGTTGATTGGGATACCTTCGTAAAGTCTTTGGGCAAGCATCATTGTTTGTTTGGCAGAAAAGCCTAGTTTTTGAGCGGCTTGTTGTTGAAGAGTGCTGGTTGTAAAAGGTGGTGAGGGATTTTTTTTAGTTTCTCTTTTTACTATATTAATTACTTTATATTGAGCGTTTTTAAGCTTGGAAGTTATGTCGTTGGCATCTTTTTTTGATTTGATATCTAATTTCTTGATAATTTTGCCGTCTTGTTTTGAAAGATAGGCAAGAAATTTATCTGACTTTTGCTTTTTCTTTAATTCTACTTCAATGGTCCAATACTCTTCTGATTTAAATGCCTTGCGTTCTTTTTCACGGTCCGTTATTAAGCGAACTGCTACTGATTGTACGCGGCCAGCGGAGAGTCCTCGTCTTATTTTGGACCAGAGAAAGGGTGATAGTTTGTAGCCAACTAAACGATCAAGGATGCGGCGAGCTTGTTGAGCATCGACTAGGTTGGATTTTATTTTGCGGGGATTTTTGAGAGCATCTAATATTGCTTTTCTGGTTATTTCATGAAAAACAATGCGGTCGGTCTTTGTTTGATCTAATTCCAGAGCCTTGGCTAGATGCCAGGCGATTGCTTCTCCTTCGCGGTCTTCATCTGTGGCTAGAATAATATTGTCTGATTTTTTGGCTGCTTTTTTTAATATTCCAACTTGTTTTTTGGCTTTGGTGGGAATAATATATTTTGGTTCAAAGTTTTTTTCTATATCAATACCAAGTTCGGCCTTGGGTAGGTCGCGTATGTGGCCATATGAAGACTCGACGATATAGTCTTTGGGCAGGAATCTAGTGATGGTTCGAGCTTTAGTTGGTGATTCCACAATGACTAGATTGGACATAATAAATAATTAAGTTACAAAATCTATATTAATTGATTGTGGGAGTTTGTCAAATTAGCTAGCGTGCTAATACGTAATTCATAGCTCCTAAATTGCGGATTTTCCCTTTCATTTCCATCATGGTTAGTGTGGCGCTGACTTGATGAGCTGGCATTTTTGATTGTTGAACAATTTTGTTGATATGAATTGGCTCTTTGGTGATTATTTTAAGTAGAACTTCTTCTTCTTTTGTTTCAGGAATTATTTCCTTTGTTTGTTGGTAGGCGGTAGCCATTGAAAGATTGAGTTCGTCCAAAATATCTTGAGCGCAAGTGACTGGCTTGGCTCCCTGTTTTATTAAGTTGTTGGGACCCTTGGAGTTAGGAGAATAAATATTTCCTGGGATAGCGAAAATATCACGATTTTGTTCTAAGGCGCTTCGAGTGGTAATTAGGGCGCCAGAATTTTCTGGTGCTTCGATTACTAAAGTGCCAAGGGATAATCCAGAAATAATTCTGTTACGAGATGGAAAATGTTGTTTGAGGGGGAGGGTGCCATAGGGATATTCAGAAATAACGGCTCCGTTGTTAGCAATTATTTCTGATAGAGATTTATTGGCATAGGGGTAGATGTTTTGATCATTAGGTCCTGATCCGAGAACGGCAATAGTTCTTCCTTTTACGGCAATAGCAGCTTGGTGGGCGAGTGTATCGGCGCCAAGTGCCATACCGGAGACAATGGTTATTTTATTGCTGGCTAGTTCTTGTACAATATCTGGAACAACTTGTTTGCCATATTGGGATATTTTTCTAGTGCCGACAACTCCAATGGCAAATTCGTCTTCGGGCTTAATTTCTCCTTTTATATATAGAAGAGCGGGTGGATCGTAAATTTCTTTAAGGAGTTGGGGGTAGTTTTTATTTTTTATAGTAATTATTTTTATATTTTCTTTGGCTAGTTTTTCCATTTCTTGTTCTGGTGAAATGGTTGGTCGTTTAATCAATAGATAATCAATGACTTTTGGTTCAAGGCCGGCCTCATCAAATTCAGATGAATCTGCATGCCAGGCTTGCTCCATATTATCGAAGTGATTATAGAGTTTTTTAAAGCGGATTGCGCCAATTTTTAGACGCTGATTAAAGGCATTCCAGTATTTTAAATCGTTTGTCATTGTTTTATTTTTATTTGCTTTTAGAGTAGCAAAAATTATGAAGTTGAGCAAACTGTTGACAAAATTATACCTTCATCTATAATAGTAGATCAATTAATTTTAATTATGACATTATTAATAAAAAATCGTTTGTTGAAGACTGCGCTATTGGTTTTTTTAGCTGTTTTTTGTTTGGGCTTTTTGGCTTATTTAGGTGGATATATTAGTAAATTTAGCGAAGAGGGAGAATTTAAGAATTATATAGTTTATAAGGGGGAAGAGGGCTTGGCCAAGGGCATTGAAGAAGACAATAAAGAGGAGGAGCTAGGCGAGGAGATTAAAAATTACCAGAGTTTTGTTAGTGAGGAATATGGTTTCAAAGTAGAATATCCTAATAAATGGAGGGTCATTGGAATTGAAAATACTTTTAATCTTTATGGGGTGGATTCGGTTCGGCCAGATATATTTATTAAAGTAATCAATAATAAAAAGGAATTGTCGCTTGAAGATTATGTGAACAAAAAAATTGAACAGGGGCAATTGGCTTTTAAAAATGGTTTTGATTTAAAAAAGGATAAAATTAGCATTGGGAATTTGTTGGCTTATCGTATTGAATATTTGATGGGTGATTATCGAAAGGTTGAGACTTATGTTATATCTGAAAACAAGCAGTTATTAGCAGAAATCTTTGTTTTAGAGACTGACGGGGACATAAGAAGGATTTATAATAATGTATTAGAAGCTTTTGAATTTGGCGACAGCTTTGATTTAGCTGAATTTGTAGATGAGGATATTGTATTTAAATATCCTAAGGAATTAGAACAGAATAAAACACAAGTAATGTCTCCAGACAGAAGAGAGCGTAATTTTTATGATTATGGTCTATTTAGAATCGGAGGATTGCAGAATGAAAATGGCTTTACTTTGAAAGAGGCGGTTAAAGAATATTATTACTCTGGTGAAGATGTAGATTATGAGATGGTGAAAATTGGTCGGGGAGAGAAAATAGATGCTTTAAAAATTAAATCTGATAGCAAGATAAGATATTTTTTTTCAGCCAACGATTTTATTTTTGTGTTTTTGGTAGACGAGGAAAAAGAAGTTGAAGCGAATGAGGTTTTGAATACTTTGGAGATTAGGCAGGGATTTTAAATATTTTGTTATCTGATTGAATTGGCCATCCATTTTGGATGGTTTTTAGATTGAAATAAAAAAGCTCATATGATATGAGCTATTGGCAAGTGGGCAAGATGACAGCAAGGACAATTCCGATTATGGCCGCTATTATCATTATTTCGCTTAGGCTTGGTTTTTTCCTGATATTTGTACTTAATAGAAATAGTCCGACAATCATTAGTATTAATGATAGTATGGCGGCCAGAGCAAGTAATTTGTTGTGCGGGGATACGCTGATTCCTCTTGGGAGAGTGATGATATTGTTATCAAGAATTGTCTCACGAAGTTTCATGAGTATATTGCTTTTTTCGAGCTGTGTAGCATCGGGTTTTACTCTTTGGAGTTCATCAAGTGCTTGTTTGAGATTGGTATACCAGAATTCTATGTCTTCATCAGGAGTTTTTATAGCAATAGAAGTATATCCTTGGGTTAGATTATTTTCTTCAAGATAGTGAATGACAGTGTTCATTTCTTGTGTAGCAAGTTTGATAGTATTGGCATCAGCTGTTCTTTTGAGATGGTCGGCGCAGTCAATTTTGAAAGTGATGTTTTTGTAAACACGAAAACCGATAAGGAAGAGTATAGGTGCGCAGAGTAGAAATCCGATGATAATCCAACTTCGTTTTTGTCGTGGCATGTTGGCCTCCTTGTTCGTTGGGCAAAGAGCAGGTTTAGATGATTATTGCATTTTTTAAATTATTAGTCAAATAAAAAAGTCTTGACAAATTTTTTTTAATTGGTAATATTTTATGATGTAGTTTTTTCAACTTTCTGTCTGCGAGTGGTGAAAGCAAGCAATCCCTCCTTAGCTTTGTTAGTAACCATGAGCTGAACTTTTGTTCACACTTGCAGACAGTAAATTGGAAAAATAGTACCAGTGTTTATTGCATAATAAAAATCGCCGGAAGGCGAGTTTTTTTATTCCATGACATTGGATTTTCATGATCTAAATTATTTTGTTGATAATTTCGTCGATTGTTTTGTTGAGTTTCTTCAATTCTTCTTTAGATAATTTTTGAAGAACATAGTTTGACGTGTCTTTAATTTTTTCTTTGGGAAGGCCAAGGATGCCGATTCTAATACGTTTGATATTTTTTGTATTAAGGTTGTCTATAATTGATTGCATGCCTTTGTGTCCGCCAGAAGATTGTCCGGTTGTTCTGTATTCACCAAGGGGGAGGGCGATATCGTCGTAGATGACGGT
>JAUWOX010000070.1 GCA_030611905.1 bacterium | reverse complement strand
CAATATTGTCCCAATTATAATTTTGTAAAACATGCACTTTGGCAAGTTGAGCTTTTTCATATCGCAACTCTGATCTTTGCTCCAAGATCTGCATTTTTTTAACTAGATTATCAATGTCTTTATTTTTAAATAAGAAACCACGGCCGGCAAAGGCTTCAATATTTTCTGGAATGTTAGAAACAAGAACGCATTTTTCATGGCTCATGGCCTCTAGGACTGTAATGGGTAGTCCTTCTGATTCTGATGGATGAATGTAGAGATAAGCGTTTTTGAATAAAGTATGTAAATCATTATCAAACTGCGCGCCAGTAAAAATTATATTTGGATTATTCTTGGCTAAATTTTTTAGATAGACAACATAATCATCTGTATGAGCTGAATCACCAACAATAACTAATTTTTTGTTAGTCTTTATTCTATTAAAGGCTCTAATTAAATAATGAATGCCTTTGTGCCTAACTAAACGGGCAACAGTTAAGAAATACTTACTTGGTTCAAGATTGAATTTTCTCAAAATTTCTTTTTGAATATCTTGTTCAATTTCAGCTGGCTGATTGATTCCATTTGGTATGTATGTAACATCTTTATTAAATCTTTCAAAGCAGAATTTTTTTAAAATCTGGGAAATAACAATTGTTTGATGCGGGAATCTGCAGGAAGCCCATTCGCCTAATTTTAAATATTGACGAGCAAACCAGCCCCACTTTTGATGGAATTGATCTCGACAATGAAGGGTTGAAATAACTTTTGCCCTGGAAAACACTCTAGGAATCCAAGATAAAGTTGAAGGACCAACGCCATGATAATGGATGATATTATAGCCCTGGAATAAGGCGTGAAGAGTTGAAATTAAAGTATGTAAAATAGTATCAAAGCCCTTAGAATTGATTGATGGCATAGAAATAAGTTTAATATTTCTATATATTTTTAAAGCTTTGTTTGTATAATGTGGTCTTGAGTATACAAAAACTTGGTGTCCTTGTTCTGCTAATTTGACACTTAGTTCTTCAACATGGCGTTCAATTCCGCCAGATTGAGCTGGTATTCCTTTTTGTCCGATAAATGCTATTTTCATGATATTTTCGCGAATTTTTTACGAATAACGCTTCTAAAAAGTCTTCTTAAAGACAGGTAATGATAACATACATCTTTTTCCCTGTCAAGGCTTTTGGTTTTTTGGTTTATTTTGGGGAAAAACTTGATTGACAGCGTATATTAGCAGATTAGAATTTAAATGTCAAGGGCTTGTCAGATGCTAGATGCTAGATGCCAGATATCAGATAAGGGATGACAGATTACAATTATCGGCTCATATAGTGTGTGGGCCGATAAAAAAACTGCGCTTAATTTACGCAGTTAAAAGAACTTTTTAATTCTTGGCAGTATTAGGATATGTCTATAGACTAAGAGTTTCTGCCGGAGTCAATAGAGAAAATGGGGGGCGAACAATAACTTTTTGCATGGGTCGTGTTAAGTCGACGACGGGGATTTTCAGAGCAAGTAATGATCTCGATATAGGAAATATGTGAGGGTGCGAATTTGTCCTTATTTCTTGTTGAAAAAGTGCTAGGAGAGACAATTCTGTTGCCTGATCTTTTGTATCGGCTTTCTTTTCTCGAACTGCATCTGAAACGTCAGTAATCGCACCGATTAAAGCGCCAATAATAGCTCCACCAAGTCCAGAGCTACCCAAGCAACCATCATCTATGTTGCCAAGCTCGTCTTGACTACAAGTCGCCGCACCAACCAAGAAACCGGTGCCACCGCCGATAAGAGCGCCCAATAACCATCCTCCAGATGCCAAAACAGTACTGCTTTGAGTTAGAAATAGCAAGAGAGTTGCTATCCAAATAATCTTACGGGTACCAAAAATGCGTTGTATATGACTCCCAGTTACGCGTTTCATGAGACACCTCCTTTTCGGTGTGAGCCCGTTTTTGAATCGGGCGTTTTTTAGAGACAGATTCTCTTTTTTGTGCTTTGAAGTTTTTTAAATAAGGTGCGATTTTTATAGTGTACATGAATTTTAAAGTTTGACAATGCCTTTATTTTTTGCTAATCTAAGCCAAGAAAATGTCTAAAGAAAGAATAAAATTAGTTCCTAGCAGAAGAAGGAAATCTAAATTTCCTTATTATATTTTGGGTAAAATAAGGCCAACAGCAAGAGTGTTGGCTATTTTTTTATTAGGCGGTCTTGTCTTGTCCATGGGAGATAGTGCTGGGGTTAATTTTAATCCAAAAATTATTGTTGATGCTTATAAGGCTAAAAATAAAGTCAGCAAGAATATTTATGGTTACAGCATTGATTCAGAATTTGAATATGATGATAGATTATTAACGGCAGCTAAAGAGAATGGAGCGCGGACTGTTAAAATAATTCAAGGCGTTGATTCCCCTGCTAGATTTTTGGCCAAAGTTGAGCATGGTGATTATAAAATGTTGGCTAGTGATAATGTTCCGTATAATCCTGGGCAGGAATATAAAGTTAAAGTTGAAGCCAGAGATAGTAATATTAAAATTTTTATTGATGATGTTTTAATTTTTGATGTTCAAGATAACTCTTTTTTTGCCGGCGAATTATCTTTGATTTCTTCGTATAATCAAAAAGTCAGCTTTGATGATGTCAAAGTTTATAATGCTGCTGGACAAATTATTTTAGAAGATGATTTTAATCATTGGTTTAATAATGGCTGGCATAATGCGGACTTGCCCGATTGGTATGATAATGGGAGTTGGTATTTAAAAGATGGGAAATTTTATCATAAAGGGAAACAAGGCTTGGCAATAAAATCAGCCGGTTCAAGAAATTGGCATAATTATTCTGTGGAAGCAAAAATGACGACTTCAAGCGAGTGGCCTTATGATCAAGGATTTATGGGCCTGGCTTTGCGGCAAAATGGAGTCTATAATTCATACAAATTTTTATGGCGAAGCGAACAGAGGCAGCCGGTTTTTGATGCTCGGCCATGGGGCGTGGCTGATTTTGAAGGACAATTAAGATTTTCACAAGATGGAGGATTTAGGCCAATTGTAACAGTTAATATGCGGGGAACTGCTGAAGAAGCGGCTGATTTAGTGAGAAGATTAAATATTTATGAGGGCAGAAATATTAAGCATTGGGAATTGGGAAATGAAACATACATGTATGGCGATGGCTTTATGCCAATTGAGGTTTATGCTGAAAAAGTGAAGAAATTTTCTCGAGCCATGAAAGCCGTGGATCCATCTATAAAAGTTGGAGCTAATATTGTGTTATCTTTTGGAAATTGGGAAGAAGAGTTATTTAAAAGAGCTGGAGAAGAAATTAATTTTGTGGTTTTTCATTTTTATCCATTCTGGGCTGAAAGTAATATTTCCAATACTCAACTCTTGGCTTCTCCGCATTCTTTTGCTTATAATTATAAAACCAGCTTGGGCAAGAATATGGGCGTAGTAAAGCGAACTAAGAAGTTATTAAAAAGATATGTTTCTAAAAAGAAACGCAAGAAAATGAAATTCTTTGTAACTGAATTTAATACTGGAAATTATAAAAAGGGAATTAGCATGGTTTATGGATTAACGGTGGCTGATTTGTTGGGCAAAATGGCTGAACGCCAGGTTAAATTTGGACAGTTTCATAAATTAGGCGCTGAAGATAATTATCAATGGGGAGCCTTTACTTCTGATTATCAGCCAAAACCTGCGGCTCTAGCAATGGAAATGTATGCCAAACATTTTGGAAAAAGAATGTTGAACACTCTTGTGGTTCAATCGCCGAAATTTTCCAATGGGGCCAAAAAAAATGTGCCGAAAATGAAGAATATTCCCTATTTAACTGCTTATTCTTCAAGAGCTAAAAAGAAGAAGAAAGTATATTTAATTGTTGTAAACAAGCATGCGGTTGCCTCTTTAAAGTCTGATGTATTTATTAATAATGCTCTGGTAAAATCAAAGGCAAAAGTTTATACCATGAATTCGGCCACAATGATGAGCAGCAATATCGCTGATCAACAAAATGTGAATATTACTGAATCTGAAATAGATAATGCATCCAATCACTTTAAGTATAAATTTCCTGCGCATTCTGTGACAGCCTTTGAATTTGATGTGAAAATAAAACAGACCAAGAAGGATTGGGGCGGAAAATATGTTAAAAAAAATAAAAAGATAAAAAAATAAAAAAATAATCAGCTGCCAGAGCTGATAATTTTAGACAACGGTTAATAGCTAAATGTTGTCAACTAAATTGTTATAAATTTTAATTAATTCCTGATAATGATCTTCTGGATTATATTTTTGTTCAGCTAATTGCTTGGCGTTTTCTCCCATTTGCTGGACTAGCTCTTTGTTCTGCAAAAGATAATTTATTTTTTCAGCTAAATCTGCTTTATCGCCGGACTTAAACAATAAGCCGGTTTTTTTATTTTCAACTATTTCTGACAGAGCGCCGAGATTAGAAGCAATAACTGGTTTGTTTAAATTATAATTTTCTAAAATTGATAAGCCAAAGGTTTCATAAACTTCAGACGGATGAATTATGAATCGAGAATTGAGGATTTGTTTTTTGAGTTCGTCTTGATCTAAAAAACCGAGAAATTTTATATTATTGATATTTTCTTTTTTAGCTAAATGACGAAGCTTTTTCTCCTGGGGGCCGCGACCGGCGATATGTAAGTACAGGCTATGGCCTGTTCCTGTGTCTAAAATATTTTTCATGGCTGAAATGAGAGTATCAATTCCCTTGCCTTTGATTAGGCGGCCGAAATAGAGAATATAATTATGTTTCTCTGGCTGGTGCGCTGATGTGGCGAAGGTCTGGAGACCCTCACCAACTATTGGAGAGGGAGTCATCTCCCTCGCCATGCGACTTGCTCTAAAAATAAATTCTGGCAAAACAGTGATTTGCTTTTCTGGAATAATTCCCCATTCTAGAATTTTATTATGAGCAAATTGGCTAGGGGCTAGAAATAAATTAATATTGTTTTTATAAATGCGAATTAATTTATGAAAATACATTTCTTTAGTGGCCAGTAAGCTAGCCCAGAATTGATTTTTAATACATTTACGAAATGTGCATTTATAATATTTGTATTTCTTGCATTGCTCGCAGAGTTCATTTTTGGAATATAAAGCGTAATTGGGGCAGATTAATTTGAAATCGTGAAGAGTTTGGACAATTGGGATATTGTATTTTTTAGCTACGGTTAAGATAGATGGGGAGATCTGATGATAAATATTATGGACGTGAATTAAGTCGGGCTTAGTATCTTGGATGAGTTGTTTAAATTTTTTCTTGGCTTCGCAGGAATAAAGAGTGCGGCAGATTTTTTTCAAGGCGTGACCAGATTTGCTAAAATCAACATTGCTGACAAAATATTTTGAATATTTAGAAGAATAGTTTTTTTCATCGTGCATGGCAAAGGGAATGACTTCGTGGCCATGTAATTCTAAAAGTTTTTTTAAATTAAAATAATAGCGTTCGGCGCCGCCTTTTAAATAATAGAATTTGTTGGCTAAAATAATTTTCATAGTAGAAACTATTAACGCTGATGATGGCGCTGATTATTGCTGACGTGCATCTTATATAGACTGACAATTAATCCAAGAGTGATCCAGTAAAAAATACTTAACATATTGGTGACTAAATAAAGCGAGAGGAAAAATCCGATTAGCGTTGCTATATAAAAAGCAAACAGAGCGATGAGTTCTGGAAGCTCGGAAATCTTTTTCTTGAATAGTTTGATAAAATATTTGATTAAATAAT
>JAUWOX010000005.1 GCA_030611905.1 bacterium | reverse complement strand
TTCGAACTAAGTATTATAAAAAGCCGTCCGTCGGATTTTTACCCCGCCTTTATGGCGGGGCGAACCATTAAAATTTTCTATTCAAAAATTTTAATCCTGCTGTTTACCCGCCCGCTTGCTCGCTTGGCTCGCAAGCGAGCGGGCGGGCAAAACAGCTGCTTTTATTGTTCGATATTAAAAAGCCGCCCGTCGGATTCGAACCGACGACCTGCTGTTTACAAAACAGCTGCTCTTCCACTGAGCTAGGGCGGCATTATTCTATAGTATTTTTTAAATGTCTTTTTATATATTTTCTACCTGGTCCAGTTTTATAATATTTCTCTTTCTGTAGGGCATCGATCTTCGACTGGAATGCTTCATAATAGACTAACAAAAAAGGTCTTCTATTTTTCGTTGACTTTACTTTGCCCTTTGCGTGTTCATCTAGTCTGTTTTTTAGATTGGTACTAAAGCCGATATATAATTTTGTATCTTTTTTGCTTTTTAATATATAGACATAATACATAATATAAAACAGCTGCCCCACCCGCTCGCTCCCGCCTGCTCTGCTGAGCACAGCGGGCAGGTCGCTCGTGAAGCGGGCGGGTCTACCACTGAGCTAGGACGGCTAACTGATTTCAAATTTTTGGTGGGCCGGGCAGGATTCGAACCTGCGAAGTCCGAAGACATCAGATTTACAGTCTGACCCTTTTGACCGCTTAGGTACCGACCCATATATTTGAAACGAGAACGGGATTTGATTCGCTCTTTTAGCCGTCTCGGGGAATTGAACCCCGGACCTACTCCTTACCATGGAGTCGCTCTACCTCTGAGCTAAGACGGCTCACAAACTCTAGAAAGGTTATTTTTTTATCTTTTTATTTTTTTTAGTTCAGCCTGTGCAGAAAAATCATTGGGATTTAATTTTAGAACTTGTTCAAATGAAGCGCGAGCATCGCTGAAATTTTTTTGTGCAAGATAGAGCTTTCCAAGACCTATATATGCCTTGGTATTTTTTGGATTTTTTTGTATTAAATTTAAATAATTTTGTTCGTCTTGTTTGAATTTATTTTTTACTGGTTTAGCAAAAGCATTATTTTCCGTCATGACCGTAGGTCTGGCAATAGGACGACCAGAAATTAATTCTCCCACCTCTTGTTCTTTTATTTGTTTGTCTTGTTTGTCTTTTTTAAAATCTCTGATCTTTACTACTCTTGCAAAAATAGCTCGAATGATGGTTACAGAAAAACTAGTTATTCTTTTGAAAGAGCGGCTGAAAATTGATTGTTCTTTTTGCCTTTGTTTTGTCTGAACTTTCATAGCTGATAGTTGTGGAAATTTTCTAGCAACAATTACAATAATTCCTACCAATGCTAGAATAATTATAACTTGAGGAATGAAACTAAATAAATCCATTTATATATATTATTTTTTAGTTTGATCTAAATTAACTGTTACTCTGGTTTTGTCGTCAACTTTTACTTCAAGCTGTCTAGTTAATAGGTTCCGACCCACTACCCTGCCAATTCCTTCGGGGGTTTTGATTTTGTCTCCTATTCTAGGGAAGTCTTTTTTTAATTCTTGATATAGTCCCGCTTCATAAGATAAACAACACAAGAGTCGACCGCAAACTCCCGATATTCTTTCTGAACCTCTTTGAACCATCTGTTGTTCTCGGGCCATATTGGTAGTGATGCTTTCAAAGTTTTTTAAAAATTTATTACAGCATAGTTCTCGGCCACACAAGCCGCAGCCACCAGCTTTAGCGGCAACATCACGGGAACCAACTTGTTGGAGACGGATTGATTTTTGAAACTTCTTAGTTAGATCTTTTACTAAATTACGGAAATCAACTCTTGATTCAGCCGTAAAGTAGAAAATTATTTTTGATCCATCAAAGGTATATCTAGCAGCTACGAATTTCATGTCTAAATTATGTTTTTCAGTCAATTCTCGACAAATTTTTAAGGCATCGTCTTGTTTAATATTATATGACTGCTGTTTCTCTAAATCACTAGAGGTTGCTTTGCGCAAAATGGGCTTAATCTCCGTATTTATCTCTTCTTCTTTGATCTTTTTATTAGCAAATACAACTGTTCCAATTTCAAGTTCCTGTTCTGTTTCTACAACAACCTTGTCTCCCTTATTTAGTATAATGCCTTTTTGATCAAAATTATAGATTTTATCTAAAACATTAAATTTGATACCAGCAATAATCTTCATAATTGATTAGAAATTAGAAATTTTATTTAATCACGGTTCCTATCTTCTCGCCGGAAGCTGCTTTTTTAAGATTGTCTTCTTTTGTAACATCAAATACGATGACAGTCAAGCCATTTTCCCGACATAACGCAAAGGCTGTCTGGTCCATAATTGCCAGCCTCTTTTCCAGCACTTCGTCAAAAGAGAGTTTTTCATATTTCTTTGCTTCTGGATTTTTTTTAGGATCCGAATCATAAACTCCATCAACATCCGTTGCTTTTAAAATAACATCGCATTTCGTTTGCAGGGCATGAACCGCGGCGCCTGTATCTGTAGAAAAAAATTGATTGCCAGTTCCCCCACCCATGATAACTAATTTTCCTTCTTCCATATAATGGATTGCCTTGCCCGGAGTGAAATACTGAATAATAAAAGGCATATAAATTTGCGATAAAGCGCGTGCTTCTTGTTGGCCTGTTTTATCAATGGCTTCACGAAGATTAATAGCATTCATTACAGAACCAAGCATTCCTAGATTATCAGCAATAGTTCTTTTCATGTCAAGTTGTTCTTTGCCGCGATAAATATTTCCAGCTCCAATTTCAACAATGACCTGTTTGTCCATTTTGAGCAGTTCCATAATTTGATCAGCGTATTTTTGAACGGCTTTTTGATCAATGCCAAATTCTTTGCTACCCATCATGAGTTCGCCTGATAATTTGAGCATTATGCGTTTGTACATATGATTGTTTCCCTAATTTAATCTCTAATATTTTTTCTCTAATTTAATCTCTAATACGACTTCTCGGATTCTTCTCGAATGGCTTATTTTCGAAGGATAGATTGATAATGCGTTTATATTCTAATTTTTCACGTTTAAAATTTACAATAATTCCTAATGGCACATTTGCTCCATTTATATATCGGCTAGTTTGTCTAATGTCTTCATGTTTAATAAATCTTTTTGCTTTGACTTCCAAAATGATTTTATCGTCTATGACAAAATCAGCGAAAAAACCTTTTATTTTCTGACCATCGAATGGCAGCTCTAATTCTTTCTCTCTATTATATGGAATCTTGTTTTTCTTTAATAAAATCTCAATAGCATCTTGGTAGTTTTTTTCTTTGCAAATAGGTCCCAACTCATTATGGGTTTTGAACATTAGCCCCATTAGCTTGTAACTAAATTCCTTGAGTACTAACGTGGCCATACATTATTAGATTAGAGATTGATTAGATATATTCGAGAAGGATTAGAGAAATCAAATTTCATATCTAACGAATTTTTTGATTTCAATTTTTTCTCCAAGTTTGGCGGTTGTTTCTGTTATTAGATCTTCAACGGTTTTGTCGGGATCCTTAACTAATGACTGTTTTGATAAAGAAACTTCATGACAATATTTTTTAATTTTGCCTTCCATGATTTTTTCAGCTATTTCCTTCGGCTTGCCTTGTTTTTTAATTTCCTCCTGACAAAATTCTCTCTGTTCTTTCAATTTTTCTTCAGGAACATTATCTGGGGAAATGCAAATTGGATCAGAGGCTGCTACCTGAATAGCAATTTCATGAACCATTTTTTGGAATTCTTCATTGCGGGCAACAAAATCTGTTTCGCAAGAAACTTCAACCATAGAGCCGATTTTTTTATTGGCATGGATGTAGGTGTCGATAATTCCTTCATGCGCTTGGCGGCCCGCGTTTTTAGCAACTACTTCTTGGCCTTTTTTTCTTAATATTTTAACTGCTTCCTCGAATTTATTATTGGCTTCCTGGAGAGCTTTTTTGCAATCCATCATACCGGCTCCTGTTTGGGAACGCAGCTTTTTGATGTCTGATAATTGAATATTTGGCATAATTTTAAAATTAATGTTGTTATGATTTCATTATAATAAAAATGGATTATTTGTAAATAAATGGCTTATTTTAGGTGAGAGATTCGATAATTCAGTAAACTATTGACAAAATATATATGTTATGATATGCTGTTCTATTCGGTATTGGAAACCAGCAGGAGGGACGAATGGCGAACCAGCAGTTTGTTGGATGTGATTATGTGCCAGAAGTAGTATTGTTCAAAGTCTTTGATCCGCGTCGATATCTTCTGAATGGTGTTCCGGAGGTTCCTCAGGTTCCTCGCGATGAAGACCAAATCAGGGCTCGACGCGAGAGAGAGGCTATTGCATGGGGTCTTGAGCCGGGATCCGCAACCGGAACTCCACTGCATGAAAACTTCAAATGGGCTCAAGTAGGAAGGCTTTTTGCAGATTTGCTTGAACGCGGCTTCAAGGTCGTCAAGTTCGAGTGGTTCCTGCACAAAGGCGGACCCAAGAAGATGCTTCAGATTGTTCTTTCAAGGGTAAGTGAAGAAAGCGTGGAACTCCCACAGGATATTCGCGAATTTCTTGAACGGACTTTTGAATGGACACACATCTGGGCTAATCCCAGGGTGCGAGAAGACCCCATTGCTCCTGAAGTGACAATGGATCTGTTAGCAGAATTAGCTGATGGAACCTTTGACGACATTGGTAGCGATGGAATCGAAGCATTGGCAATTGACGAACCTGAGTCGCAGTCAGATCTGTGGCGACTGGATACCATCAATCTTGCCATGCCCTCGGATCCGAAAGCACCCTGTGATACCGTTTTCCGACTGGCTTCCGATGGATTCTCCTACGTCCCAAAGCGTCCTCACTGACATTTTTCATTTTTTGTTCTTTTTACGAACCGTTTGCGATTCGTCGCACACGGTTCTTTTTTTTGAGAGAGAACAGTTCTTATTTCTTAGATTTCACTGTATCCGATTTTATTTCTGTTGTTTCTTTTGAATTTTCTTTTATAGCATTGGCAAAAGTATTGGCCATCAACTCAATAATTTTAATTGCATCATCATTGGATGGAATTGGATAATCGGCATCTTCTGGGTTAGCGTTGCTGTCAACAAGAGCAATGATAGGTATTTTCTTTGCCCTTGCCTCTTTGATAGTAGATTGACTATTAACAGTGTCAAAAACAAATAAAGCTTCCGGCATTTTGTCTAAATTTTTAATTCCGCCAATTTTGTGGTTTAGTTTTTCGATTTCTTCTTTGAGCAATTGACGTTCATATTTAGTGTATTTTTCTAATTGACCGGCTTCTCGTTTCTCTTCCAAGTCTCTTAATTTTTCAATTTGTCTATGGATGGTTTTAAAATTAGTCAATGTTCCTCCCAGCCATCTTTCAGTAACGTAAGGCATCTTACAAGACTTCGCCGCTTTTTTGACTAAATCCTTGCCTTGTCTTTTAGTACAGACAAAAATAATTTTTCCTTCTTCTTTAGATATTTTGGAGGCAAATTCAAGAGCCTTGATTAGCCTATCTCTTGTTTTTTGTAAATCGATAATATAAACACCTTCTTTTTTAGTGAAGACAAATTTTTCCATTTTAGGATTCCAATTAGCAGATTGGTGTCCAAAATGAGCTCCGGCTTTTAATAATTCTTGGATCGTTGGGATTTTCATAAAATAGTTATAAGTTAATAGTTATTAGTTACTTCGTCTCCGTCCTCAACACGGTACGTAGGCAAAGAAAAAATTCGCGCATGGCGAACTTGGAGGTTTCCTTAGTCCGCCGTTTTCATCGTCTTAATTTGCCTATCCTTCGACTAGCTCAGGACAGGAGGCAAATAATCAGAAAACGTGAGATATTAAATTTCATATTTGAATTGTCAATTGTAAGTATAGCAGAATAATATCTTATTGCAAGTTTTTTACTTTTTTAGCAATCGTGCAAAGATTATAGCCATTGCGCCAATCTGATTTCTCTCCCTTTTTTACATAATAACTTTTTTTTATTTTAAATCCGGAATCTTGCAGTAATTTGTTTAATTCTCTGGGGGTAAAAGCATGGTAATAGCGATCAACAACGCCAAAACGGGCCTTCCAGGGCATATAAACATCTTTTAGGTCTAATTCTCTGTGTTTACCGCAAAGGCTTGATAAGGAATATTTTAAAGTCTGCCAGAAATATTTTTTCTGCCAGAGATTCCAGTTGGTCATGATTAAATAACCATTTGGTTTTAATATCTGGTGAAAATCTTGGAGAACCTGGAAGCGAAGTTTTTTTGAAGGGATGTGCTGAAGAGCCGCGATACAGAAGATGGTGTCAAAAGTATCTTTTTCGCATTCCAGATTGGTCAGATCCATGACTCTAAAATTGCCAAATTGATATTTATTTTGAGCCTCTCTGATTAAAGCCGGACTATTGTCCACGCCAAGATAATTAATTTTCTTACTTCGTAAGAGCTGGTAAGAACGACCATTGCCGCAGCCGGCATCCAATACTTTTTGACCCGGTTTAATGTATTTGATTAAATCTTCTAATTCCTGCCAGGGAAAGGCGCGGGTAACTGAAAATTCCTTGGCTAGTTTTTGATAGTCCTGTTGGGTTTTTTGGATTAGTTTTTCAGCATATTCTTTTTGCATCTTGATTAAAAAGAGAATTTATTATATATTATCTAACAATGTCCAAAGCAGTCAAAGAATTAATTTATCAAGCTTACAACAATAAATCCTTAAACGGATCTGTTTTTGAATTTCTAAAAAAACGAATTGCTAAAGAATTTAAATGTGGAATGCCTTCTAATATTTTAATATTATCAGTTTATCGAGATTTAATCAAAAAGAAAAAAATAAAAGAAAATAAAGAACTTGAGGAATTATTAAAAAAACAAAAAACACGGACTTTGTCAGGCATTGCTTCTGTTGCGGTTTTTACACGACCTTATAAATGTCCTGGAAAATGTTTGTATTGTCCTTCGCAGGCCAAAATGCCGAAAAGTTATTTGGACGATGAACCAGCAGTGATGCGGGCTATTCTTTGCAAGTATTCCCCTGTTAAACAAATGCGGACCAGATTAGATGCTTTAAATATTTGCGGGCATCCGACAGATAAAATTGAATTAATTATTATGGGAGGAACCTGGGGCGCAATTTCCAAGTCATATCAAACTAATTTTATTAGGAAATGTTTTGAAGCGGCAAATGCAAAAAATCATAAATCTCAAAATCTAAGTGATCTATTTAAACGAAACGAAAGAGCCAAGCATCGGATTATTGGATTGACTTTAGAAACACGGCCGGATTATGTTGACGAGAAAGAAGTAATTAGAATGCGGGAGCTGGGGGCAACTCGGGTAGAGCTTGGAGTGCAAAGTATTTATAACGATGTTTTAAAATTTAATAATCGCGGACATGGGATTGAAGCAACGATTAAAGCGACTAAACTATTAAAAGATGCTGGCTTTAAAATTAATTATCATACGATGCCAAACATGCCGGGAAGCTCTAAGTATAAAGATGTAAAAATGTTTGAAGTATTATTTTCTAATTCTGATTTTCAGCCAGACATGTTAAAAATTTATCCCTGCGTTTTAACAAAAGCGGCAAGAAGTTTTTATAAATTATGGAAAGAAAAAAAATATATCCCCTATTCTGATAAATCTATTGCTGATCTGTTGATAAAAATTAAACAAAAAATTCCAAAGTATGTTAGAATTATGAGATTAGGCCGTGATATTCCTGCGCCGGATATTGTGGCTGGAAATAAAATTTCTAATATTCGACAGGTTGTTCATGCCAGAATGAAGGAAGACGGGCTGAAATGCAAATGTATTAGGTGTCGCGAGATTCGTAATTCGTTATCCGTTATCCGTGATTTGAAATTGCATAGAATTGATTATAAATCATCTGGGGGAAAAGAAATATTTTTGAGCTTTGAAGATAGAAAAAACGATAAAATATTGGCTTATCTTCGTTTGCGGATTCCATCGCAGTATTATTCTGGAGAAAAGCATTTTATTGATGTTTTAAATAATGCGGCAATAATTAGAGAATTAAAGAGCTTAGGACAGATGGTTGAAGTAGATAAGAGAAGCAAAAAAGCTGTACAGCATAAGGGCTTGGGTAAAAAGTTGATGAAGGAGGCTGAAAAAATTGTAAACAAAGAATTTAAGCTAAAAAAAATATCAGTTATTTCCGGAATTGGTGTTCGAGATTATTATCGGAAATTGGGATACAGATTGCAGGATAATTATATGATAAAAAAAATAAAATAAAATTCGTTCTTTAACAAAAGCCGCAAGGAGGGACAGACCTATGGCAACCTGTACTTGTTGCAACAAAGATAAGGAGCCCATTAATCAATGCATGTTTTGCAAGCGAGGTATTTGCAACCCCTGTTCTTCAGTTATTGGCCTAGTACGCATCTGCGATGATTGCGCTAAGCAATTACATCAAGCAACTACTCCACACAAGATGATTGTCTGCGCCGGCCGCTCACATCCAGAATTGGCATCAGAGATCTGCAAAATTCTTGGCGTGCCATTAGGACAGATGAAAATTACGGATTTTGATGGCGGAGAAATAAAGCCACAATTCCGAGACAATATTAGAGGCAGACGAGTAGTCATAATTCAGCCAACTGTTGCTCATTCAGCTGAACTCGGACGCAGGTGCAGAGAAGAATTGCGGATAATGGTAAGAGCTGCTAAGCTGGCTTCGGCTCATGAAATTACTGTTGTCATTCCAGATTTTGCCTATCAAAGACAAGAAAGAAAAACTAGTCCCCGGATTGCTATTACAGCTAGGCTGGAAATAGATTTACTTGAAACAGCGGGAGTGGATAGATTTGTTTTTATGGATTTGCACGCTGAAGCAATACAAGGCTTTGCTAGTGTGCCAGTTGACCATCTTTGGGCGACACCATTATTGCTTAAGAAGGCATTCTCTGGACTAGTGATCCCAGGCAAAACTGTATTCCTAACCGATGCTGGTTATGCCAAAATAGTGGGCGCCTATGCCAGACATTTCGGCGTTGACTTCGCTATTGCTCATAAAGAAGGCCGTGCCGAAGGGGCTGATCAAGTTAGCAGAATAATCATTATCGGAGACGTAAAGGGCAAAATCGTTTTGCTTTTGGATGACATTGTCAAAACTGGCTTCACCATGATCGAGATGGCTAAAGCTTGTTTGAAGGCGGGAGCGATAAAAGTCTATGGTGGAGGTATCCATGGAGAATTGCCCGAAGGTGCTAGTGATAGAGTGCAAGCTTCTTGCCTCGAGTATTTGGCTGTCACTGATTCAGTCGATATTCCTAAAAATAAATTGAGACCAAAAATTCGAGTCGTGTCAGTGGCTGAATTGATCGCCAAAGCAATTGAGCAAATTTATGAATATGGTTCTGTTTCGCAGCTTTTTGACCGCTAGATTCAATCTAAGCGGTTTTTTATTTGAGAAGGATTAAACGGCTACTATCGTCGTTAATAGCCGTTTATTGGGCGCATCTACTACTTAATTTGACATAAATATTGAAATATGCTAGTATTGATTAACTTAATAAATAATAATATTCTATAAAAATATGGATAAAAATAATAAAAGAGTTGGAATTTTTGTTGATGTACAGAACATGTATTATTCTGCCAAGGCATTGCACAATGCTAAAGTTGATTTTGGCAAAGTTTTGGAAAAGGCAACTAAAGATCGAACCTTAATCCGAGCGATTGCTTATGTTATAAAAACTGATGTTATCAAAAAAGAAAAAGATTTTTTTGCATCGCTTGAAAAAAAAGGCTATGAAATAAAAGCCAAAGACTTACAAATTTTTTATGGTGGCAATAAAAAAGGAGATTGGGATATTGGCATTGCCATGGATATCGTTAGGCTTGCTCCTAAGCTAGATGTCATCGTCTTAGTATCTGGCGATGGTGATTTCACTGATTTGATAAAATACGCCAAAGCACTTGGCTGTTATACTGAAGCAATTGCCTTTTCTAAATCATCCTCTTCTCTGTTGAAAAATGAAGTAGATGCTTTCTATGATCTTGATAAAAGCTCTGATTATTTTTTAATAAAAAATAGAACGAGACGAAGCCCAAGGAGAGTAGTAAAAAAATAATTACTTAATTCAGAATTCTCTTGCAAAAACTTATTGTTTATGTATAATTATTTTATATGAAAGATAAAATTCATCCACAATATGGTCCAGCCACAATTGCTTGTGCCTGCGGGAATAAGATAAAAACAGCCTCTACTGTTAAAGAAATGGAAGTAGAGGTTTGTTCAGCATGCCATCCTGCCTTTACCGGCAAGGCAAAATTGCTGGATGCTGCTGGCCGAGTTGATAAATTTAAGGCCAGACAAGAAAAAGCAGCCGAGATGAAAGCAGTAAAAAAAGTTAAAAAGAAGGTCAAAGCTAAAGCTAAGACTAAAGTTAAAGTTAAGACTAAAACCAAGAACAAAAAAATTACAGCAAAACCTAAAAAAACACAAAAAAAGAAAACACGCAAGAAAACTATAAAAAAATAGCTTAGCAAAACAGAGTTCTATTTAATTATGCTCTGTTTTTATATATAATAAATACATGCAAGAAAGATTGGACAAAATAAAAAAAGAATATGAAGAAATAACTAACCAACTTAATTCTGGAAAGATTTTAGATTCTACAAAATTAACTGAATTATCCAAAAGGCAGGCGGAATTAAGAGATGTTGTTGATTTAATAAATCGCTTGGAAGAAGTTAATAAACAAATCAAAGAAAACGAGGAAATATTAAAAGAGCAAGATAATGAATTGGTTGCTATTGCTCAAGAAGAATTAGATAATTTAAAAACAGAAAAGATTAAGTTGAACAAGAATTTAGAAGTTTCCTTGCTCCCAAAAGACGTGAATGATAGTAAAAATGTAATCGTAGAAATTCGAGCTGGAGCCGGTGGCGATGAGGCGGCCTTGTTCGCGGCTAATTTATTTAGAATGTATTCGAAATATGCCGAGTCAAAAAGATGGAAAATTGAGATAATGAATTCTAATCGAACTGGCATCGGTGGATTTAAAGAAATTATATTTAGCGTTAAGGGAAATAATGTTTATAAAAATTTAAAATATGAAAGCGGCGTGCATCGGGTGCAAAGAGTGCCAGAGACCGAAAAATCAGGTCGGATTCATACTTCAACAGCGACTGTGGCTGTATTGCCAGAGGCAGAAGATGTGGAAATTAGTATTGATCCTGGTGATTTGAAGATTGATACTTTCCGATCTTCTGGTCCTGGCGGGCAAAGCGTAAATACAACTGATTCAGCAATTAGAATAACTTATTTACCTACTAATTTGGTGGTGACTTGCCAGGATGAAAAATCACAGCATAAAAATAAGGCTAAGGCCTTGAAGATTTTGAAATCAAGAATATTATTTCAAAAACAAGAAGAAGATAATAAAAAACGCGGCGATGAAAGAAAAATGCAAGTTGGAACTGGAGACCGATCAGAAAAGATTAGAACTTATAATTTCCCGCAAGATAGAATTACAGATCATCGAATTAAATTTAGTGTTAAAAATTTGCCTGGTGTTTTGAGTGGAAAATTGGGTGTTTTGCTGGGTAAATTAGAGGAAGAGGATCAGAAATTAAAATTGAAAAGTTCTTAAAATAAAAAAGAGCCTGTGCGATTTTAGTAAAAAACCGAGTTTCTTAAAGCGTAAGTTTTTTTAAGCATAAAAATTCATGCGTAAAACAAAATTTACAACTGATCTTTATTACCATATCTATAATCGAGGTACTGAAAAAAGACAAATATTTCTTGAGAATGGAGATCTCTTTCGATTTATAATATCTTTAAGAAAATACAAACAAGATCTGGTGGATATTATTTGTTATGTTTTAATGTCAAATCATTATCATTTATTATTAAGACAAATAAAAGATGATGGAATTAGTAAATTTATGCATCGGTTAACAGTTAGTTATGCAAAGTTTTTTAATGAAAAGTATCACCGAAACGGAGTTTTATTTCAAGGTAAATTTAAAGATGTTGAAATTAAAAACGAAGGTCAGCTAGTTCATCTTTCAACCTATATTCATATAAACCCGGTTAAAGATAGAGATGATTTGAATATTGATAACAAAATATATTCATTAGGTAGTTATTCATGGTCTTCATATCAAGATTATGTTAGATTGAGGAATGGAACTTTGATAAATAAACAAATAATTACTTGTCAGTTTGATAGCTTTGATAAGGAATACGGGGAAACTGTTCGCGATCATTTAGTTAGATATGAAGAAAGAAATAAGGATATTCAGGGTTTGATTTTGGAATGATAAAATGGGAGCGGGAGGAAACTCGGTTTTTTGTTAAATTAAACACAGTGTTGTTTTAAAAAAGATGTACTTAATCACGCATATTTTTGATTAAATAAAAAACCGAGTTTCTTAAAGCTAAAAGTTCTTAAAATAAAAAAGAGCCAATTTGGCTCCGTCTAGGCAATCCATGTTCTTCTTGGTCCAAGAAGTCTTCTCTCTGGAAGTGATGGCAAAGATCTTCTTTCTACAAGTGGTGGCAAGAATCTTCTCCCTAGAGGTGGTGGTAGGAATCTTCTTTCTGTAAGTGACGATCTTCTCTCTGGAAGTAGTAGCAAAGATACTCTACTATCTACAGGCATTGGCATTAATTCTAGACTCGGTCTTGGCGAAATAACTTGAATCTTGATACCTGATCCTATCTGTCTGTTTGCTTCGTCTTTTGCGACAAAGGAAAAAGTCGTTACTACAAACATTGTCCAAAATCCAAGCCCAATTTTCAGAAACAAAATCATATCTTGAAACATGAGAGTCTTGTCGGTAAACCAGAAAAGTTTCATGAGTATACAAATACATCCAAGCATTACTGGAAAAACAATTGCGAAAAACAAGAACCATAAGAAATAAAACCTGATTGCCTTTAACATTTTTTCCTCCTAGTCTAAGGTGCGGTATAAAATTATATTACATAACTATTTTTATGTCAAATGGAAAACAAAAACTGAGTCTTTTCGGTAATTTTTTCAAAAAAAAGAGCCGAATGGCTCTAAAAAAAAGTACTGGAGATATTAGAAATTTGGTGGTGAGTAGGTTTCTAGTGGATACGGATGATCTGGATGATAGTTGCTAGGATCACTATTGCCAGGAAAATTATATGAGCAGGTAGGATGCTCAACTCCATCGAAATCTAGGTTGAGCGTGGCATGATCAACCATCAAGCTTTTTCCGTCTCGCACGTGAATGGTGAACAGAATTGGGCTGACATCACTTTTTGCCTCAAGTCCGTCAAGGAGCCCACCTCTTGCAAGATCAGTGATATCGATCTCTAGCTCTCTCATTTCTCGGTCAGATCCCGGGAGTACATATTCTTGTCCAACCGTCAAAAATGAAATGTTACTATTGCCGTGGATCGGAACTAATCTAGTTTCCTCTTTGCAGAAAAGTGGTAGTTCTATATTTGCCCTGCGCACCACGATTTCGACATTGTCCGGGCTGTTGGAAACATAATGTAGCGTTAAACTAGTTCTTGACGTTGAGAAATCAAATTCATCAGAATAAGTTTGATAAAAAATCGCTGTTATTTGGAATGACACGAAGCCAAAAGCATCTTGGATATCGGCATGTGGCCCAGTAGTGACTTCGTAATATGTTTCATAGATCATTCCATCTCTTCTATCGACGAATTCGGATCTCCGAATCGATCCATTTCTGTTCTCTATTTTTCCCTGATCTGAATAGACGTGGCGACAAGGCTCTTCATTACTGTGTTCTTCATCATAACAACCTGTGCAACTCATAAGAAGTAGCATCATCAACACCATTCTTCGCATAGTTTCCTCCCTTCCCTTCTTTGGGATCAATTTTAAAGAGCTTATTTTAGTCTACTATAAAATCATTTTTATGTCAAGAGAAAAACAAAAACTAACAAAAAAAGAAATAATTAGCATTATTGCCCTATTTTTGGGCTGGCGAATTATTTTGCAGCTGATAGCCTTTTTGGGAAAGGCGAGATTATTTTTTAACCAAGATGTGGCTTACGAACATTTGGATCCATGGACAATAAAGAAAGTGCCGGAATTTTTGCAGTACTTTGTGAAATGGGATTCTGGATTTTATTTGGAAATTGCTGAAAAAGGATATTTTCTTGATCAAGCTAAGGAATTATATAATGTTGCTTTTTTTCCTTTGTATCCCTTGTTAATTAAAATATTTAGTTTTGTTTTTAGGTCTGAAGTTGCGGCGGGTTTGATAATTTCTAGCCTGGCAACTCTGGGAGCATGTTTTTATTTATATAAGCTGGCGAAACTGGAATTGCGAAAATCTAGTTTATCATTGAGAACTGTTTTTTATTTTTTGTTATTCCCTACTGCCGTATTTTTGGCGGCTATTTATACTGAATCATTATTTATATTTTTGGCTTGCGCCAGTCTTTATTATTCAAGAACTAAGCAATGGAAATGGGCTGGAGCTTTTGGGTTTTTCGCGGCTTTGGCGCGACCGATTGGAATTATTTTATTTCCGGTTTTAATATTGGAATATTTTGAACAATACAATCTTCAGTGGAAAGAAATAAAAAAACTAGGAAAATCCGAGCTTAAGAAATTGCTTTGGACATTATTAGTACCAGCTGGGCTTGGAAGTTATATGATTTATCTATGGGTGAAATTCAAAGATCCATTTTTGTTTATCAAAGCACAAGGGGCATGGGATAGAAAAATAGGTTTTAGCTTGGGCGGAATTTGGCAGAATATTACGGATCATGTTCATGACTTGATTTTTCCGGCGGAAAATTTTGCTTTTTCTTTGAGAAATGATTTTGAATTTATCTTTTTTGCTGCTTTTTTAATACTCTCTATTTTTGTTTTTACAAAATTGCGAAAATCTTATGGGTTGTATTGCTTGTTGGCATTGTTAATTCCTTTTGCAACTTGTTCATTAATCTCAATGACGAGATTTGCTTTAGTTCTATTCCCAGTGTTTATTTTACTGGCGAAGTGGGGGGCAAAAAGAGCCTGGCTGAATTATTGTATAATAATGTTATTTAGCATGCTATTGAGCTTATTTTCAGTGATGTTTGTTAATTGGTATTGGATAGGTTAGATATTGACGTTGCTTGATTAATAAGCTAGACTTAAATATTCGCATTGATTGATGAACGAACCTTAAACAAGGAGGGGCGAAATGGCAAGGAAAATGACAGTAAGATTTGAAGCATCGGGAATGGGCGATTTTGAATTAGATTTTGAAATTGTAGAAGGCTTTGTGCATAGACTAAGTCCTCCTGGGGGACGATATGCGCTCCTCAGTGATCCTGCGAATTTGCAGCAAGGAAATGAAATAAGTCTTTTTCATTTAGATGGCTTCAAAAATGAAAGAATGCCGATGTATTGTTCTGGTCTTAGAAAGTCTGCAAGGATGTGTCTGGGCATGATTGAAAATCTTATAAGGCATATTGCCGCATGGCCTTCGAGCAAAATTATGGGCTCTTATGCTGGAACGATGTTGCCTGTTTTGGTTGATGAATATATGGACCATTATACACTGACGGGAAAGATTGTTTCTCTGGTTGAATCAGTAGACTAATCTCGCTAAAAAGAACGTATGGAACATGGGACAAGGAGGGGCAAAATGTCTGAAGCCAGAAAATGTCATGTAACGATTGATGTTACAGAGGGAGAAAAATTAGGCAGACGATCTTTTTGTTTTATAGAAACCGAGAAAGGCGAAATCAGAGCGCGTGAGGAAAACGTTCGTGATGGTGATCCTCATTTGACTACTTGGTTATTGGCAAATGACAACTATAATGTTTTCTTTCGAGATCTAATAGCAGGAGGTCGGACAGGAAAACCGATTTCTTTGGTCAATTTGACATTAATTCACGACAGGCGATACAGAATTGAAAGAGCTGATCGGGGCATTGGCGCAGAGGGTCCAAATGTTCGTTTGTCTATTAGTTTTGATCAGGAGGAAAATCTGTTCCTTAAAGGCACGATTGTTTCTTGGAAAAAAGTCGACTAAGCTCATCATTGAGCTTTTTTAATTTTACTATATAATTGAATTATGACTATCAAGCAATTATTAAAAAAATCTAAAGAATTAAAAGTTATTTCCAAGACTCCCAATCTAGACGTAGAGCTTTTATTGTCTTTTGTTTTGGAAAAACCGAAAGAATATTTGTATGCCAATCCGGACAAAGAATTAACTAAGAATAGAGTTGAAAGATTTGATAAATTATTGACCAGAAGAAAAAAGGGCGAGCCAATCGCTTATATTATTGATAAGAAATATTTTTATGGATTGGAATTTTATGTTGATAGGCGTGTTTTGATTCCCAGGCCAGAAACAGAAATATTGGTTGAAGAAGTTATGAAAGAAGAAAGAGGAAAGAAGAAAGAAGTAAGAATCGCTGATGTTGGAACTGGTTCTGGATGTATTGCTATTTCGTTGGCGAAGAATTTGCCAGGAGCAAAAATTTGGGCAATTGATATTTCTAAAAAAGCTTTGCAAGTGACCAGGAAGAATGCCAAAAAACATAGAGTTAAAAAGCAAGTTAAATTATTGCATGGAGATTTACTAAAGCCTCTGGGGAAAAACAAAGTTGATATTATTTGCGCTAATCTCCCCTATTTAACTATTGAACAGCTGGAGTTAACTGAAAAAGATGTTAGAAAATTTGAACCGAAAAAAGCATTGGTTGCAAAACAAGAAATTGAGCTGTATGCAAAATTACTAGCTATGGCTCCTGGATATTTAAATAAAAATGGGATAATATTTTTGGAGGTTGATCCGGTATTTAAAAATAAGCTGGAAAAATTAGCAAAACGAAAATTTCCTGGGACAAAAATTGAGATTAAAAAAGATTTGGCTGGGAAAGATAGGGTGATGATAATAAAATTATAAATAAAAAAAACCGCGGATTTGCCGCGGTTTTTATATTAGAAAATTTTGCTTAGTAACTTTCGGCTGACTGCTCGCTATTAGTAATTTCATCTTCAGAAGTTGCTTCTTCTTCCTGACTCCATTCAACGCTGAATCCCTCTGGTACAACAGTAACCCAAACTTGACCGCGGCCAAATTCAATTTCATTGCCATCTTGGTCATAGAATCTAGTGCGTGCCGTTCTGTCTTCTTTTGTCCAAGTTCCTTCAATTACTTCTCCATCACGGAATACTTCAGCTGTGCCTTCACCAGTAACATCCAAACGCAGTCTTCCCTTATCATCTGTAACTTCTTCTTTGGGAATATGCTGAATAACAACTGTTTTTGGCCTAAGCTGGCTGT
>JAUWOX010000083.1 GCA_030611905.1 bacterium | reverse complement strand
GCGATTATTGCTTTTAAGGCGGTTGATTGTGCTGGAATGGGGCGGGTGGATTTTTTAATAAAAAGAGATTTTTCAGAGATCTATGTTAATGAGATTAATACTATCCCGGGATTTACTTCGATTTCAATGTATCCAAAACTTTGGGCGGAAAGCGGTATTCCATATTCTGATTTGATCGATAGATTGATAGCTTTGGGAATGGAGAGGTCGGTTGAAAAGAAAAAGTTAAAGATTAGTTTTGAAGAGGCCGGGGAATGGTATAAATAAGTTAAAGGTTTAAAGTGAAAAGTTCAAAGTTGCAGTTTGAAATCCAAAGTTTTTGGTTGTCGATTACTTTAAATTTTTAACTAATCTTTATGGGAATAAGAAAACATTTTGAAAAAAAACCAACTGACGAAGATCTAAAGCTTCAGGATTTAAGCTTGGAACAAAGAGAAAGTCCAGAATTAAAATTTGATCCGGAAACAGAAATATCTGATACTGATTGGCAGGGAATGAAAACTGAATTAGAAAGTTATCGTCAGAATAATAATTGGTGGGATTTTGCAGATGTGGCCAGGAATCTTAAAATCCTTTTTCCAGAAAGAATAGCAGAGCTTGATTTGAATGATTTAGCTTGGCAGGGGATTGAATCTGGATTAAAAGGAGCTCGTTATGATGGTAATTGGTGGAATTTTGCAGATCAGGCCATGAGCCTAAAAATTCTTTTTCCCAATAGAGTAGAGGAGCTTGATTTGAATGATTTAGCTTGGCAGGGAATGAAGGAAGAATTAGAAGACGATCGTCGAGATAAAAGTTGGGCTTTTTTTGCAGAGGCAGCCATGCGCCTTAAAGTTCTTTTCCCAGAGAGAACGGCAGAGTTTGATTTGAATGATTTAGCTTGGCAGGGAATGAAGGATATGTTAGAACGTTATCGTCAGACTAAAAACTGGCATGATTTTGCAGGTCAAGCTGTGCGTCTTGAAATTCTTTTTCCAGATAGAACAGCCGAGTTTAATTTAGATTCAACCTGGCAGAGCATGAAAGACAAATTGGAAAGTTATCGCCAGAATAATTACTGGGGGAATTTTGCAAATCAAGCCATGAAGCTTAAAATTTTGGCGGCCGATGAAGTAAAGGTAACTGATCAGGGGCTAGAGCTTACTATGAAAAAAGAGGATTTTAAATCAGAAAAAAAACCGAGGCCAGAGAGACGCAACTTTTAACTTTTCACTTTAAACTTTTAACTAATCTCATGGGAATAAGAAAACATTTCGAAAATAAACCATCTGACGAAGATTTAAAGCTTCAGGATTTGAGCTTGGAACAAGAAGAGGCTGAAGAATTGAAATTTGATCCAGAAGCAGAGATTTCAAAGGTTGATTGGCAGAGAATGAAAAGTGAACTAGAGATTTATCGTAATGATAATAATTGGTTGGCTTTTGCAGGTCAAGCTATGGGTCTTAAAATTCTTTTTCCAGACAAAATAGCAGAGCTTGATTTGAATGATTCAGTTTGGCAGGGGATGAAAAATGATTTAGAAAATGCTCGTGATAATAAGGATTGGCGGCTTTTTGCAGTTCGAGCCAGGTGTCTCAAGATCCTTTTTCCAAATAAAACAGTAGAGCTCGATTTAGATTCAACTTGGGATTTAGATTCAGCTAGGCAAGGAATGAAGAATGCATTAGAAAGTGATCGTCGGAATAATAATTGGTGGGCTTTTGCAGGTCAAGCCATGAATCTTAAAATTCTTTTTCCAGACAAAGTCTCAGAGCTTGATTTAAATGATTCAGCTTGGCAGGAGATGAAAGATGAATTAGCAACTTGGTGCCAGAATGATTGGCAGACTGATTGGCAGTATTTTGCACATTATGCCGTGAATCTTAGAATTCTTTTTCCAGACAAAATAGCAGAGCTTAATTTAAATGATTTAGTTTGGCAGGGGATGAAGGATGAATTAGAAACTAATCGTCAGGATAATAATTGGCAGGCTTTTGCAGGTCAAGCCATGAATCTTAAGATCCTAGCGGCTGATGAAGTAAAGGTGACTAATCAAGGATTAGAGTTAGTAATGGAGAAAGAAGATTTTAAGCAAGAAAAGAAACCGAGACCGGAGAGAAAACAATTTTAATCAAAAATTAAAAGTTTAAAATGGCTAGATTAGGGAGTTATTATTATTCAAATAAGCGATCTAAGGGCCTGAAGTCAATGATGAAAAAGGCCAAGAAAAATCGCCGGAAGTCTTATAAATCCTTGGGTCGAACGGAGATGGAGAGCGGAGTTTCTTTGCGGGGAAAAGCGACTTTATTTGTTTTTTTCTTGATAATTATAGCTGCAGGGTACGTACTTTTTTTAAGTAATTTTTTTCAAGTGAAAAGGGCAGTGTTGGTTGGTAACGAAAAGATTAAAGAGGAAGACATAAAAGAGGTTATGAAAAATGTGATTGGCGAGAAAAGGTTTTTTGTTTTTTCTGGTGATAATCTTTTTTTAGTAAATGGCAATAAAATAAAGGGACGGGTTGTTGAGGAAATGCCTTTGGTAGAATCCTTGGAGATAAAAAGGCATTTTCCAAATACTTTAAAAATAAATCTAGTTGAGCGGCAGCCGTTTGCGGTATGGATGTCAGCTGAAAAGAAATATTTGATTGATTCCAATGGTGTTGTTTGTTATGAATTGACAGACGGACCGGATTTGGATTTGCCAGTGATTTATGACAGACAGAATAAAGAAGCTAATATAAAAGAAGAGGTGACTTTTCCGAGACAGATAAATTTTATAAGGAATTTATTAGGTTTATTAAAAGACGAAGTTAAGATTGAAGTTGACTCTTTTTCTCTGCCGGATCCGTTAGGATTCCAGGTTGATGTAAAAGTAAAGGATGGTTATGCAATTTATTTTAATACAGAACGAAGCGCGGAGTCTCAAATAAGAGATTTGAAGAATGTCCTGGAAAAACAGCTTAAAGAAAATAGGAGTGTAGAATATATTGATTTACGGGTAGAAAATTGGGTATACTATAAGTGAGAGTTGAGAGCTAATAACCAATAACCAGTTTAAATATAAAATGAAAATTTTAAGTCATCCTTTTTTTAGGAATAAATTTAGTGTTATTGTGTTTTTGATTAGTTTAACTTTGAATTTGGCTTTATGGCTGATATTATATTTTAAAATAAGGCCTTCTGATTATCCGATTCCTTTGCATTATTCAATTTATTTTGGTATTGACACTATAGATTATTGGTATAAAGTTTTTATAATACCAGGAATTGGTGTAATGTTATTAATGCTCAATTTGATACTTTGTATTATGTTTTATAAGAAGGAAAAGTTTATTGCTTATTTTTTGGGGGTTAACAATTTTTGTTTACAAGCAATTTTATTAGGAGCAGGAATACCAGTGGTGTTGTTGCAAGGCACTTTGTGAATGAAGTGGTATGATATTTGATAAATGTTATAAAAATGTCTTTAATTAAGGAATAATGAAAGCAAGTCAAATTAAAAATAGAGCGGAGCGGATAAAATATAGGTTATTAGAAATTTTGCCTGGTTTTTTATCATGGATTACATTAATTGGCGCTGTTGTTTTGGCTTTTATAAAACCGGTTTGGGTGGCGGTTTTTATAATTTGTTTTGATGTTTATTGGTTAATAAAGGTTTTATATTTGGCAGTTTATTTAGTTTTGTCTTATAAAAAATTAAGAAAGAATGAGAAAATTAATTGGTTGGAAAGATGCAAGAGCGTTAAAGTAATTGATCGGCCTGGTTTTGATAAAATTTGGCATTTAATTATTATTCCGATGGTTGACGAAGATGTCGGGATTGTCAGGCAAACCTTTCAAGCATTAATAGATTCAAATTATCCAGAAGACAGGATGATTGTGATTTTAGCCATTGAGGAAAGATTGATTACTTATTCTGGCAAAGTAGCGCATGATATTAAGGAAGAGTTTGGAGGCAAATTTCATCATTTTGAAATAAGCAAGCATCCGGAAAATATTGTTGGCGAAATAAAAGGCAAGGGCTCAAATGAAACTTGGGCGGCTAAGCAGATTAAGGAATTTATTGATGAAAAAGAAATTCCATATGAAAACATTATTACTTCTGTTTTCGATGTGGATACTTGTGCGCACAAAGAATATTTTGGAACTTTGACTTATAAGTTTTTGACCGTTAAAGATCATTTGCATGCTTCTTTTCAGCCGGTGCCAATGTTTTTTAATAATCTTTGGGATTCACCGGCTTTGATGAGAATTGTAGCCATGAGTACAACTTTTTGGATGATGATGGAGCAAGGCCGGCCTGAAAAATTATATACTTTTTCTAGTCATAGCATGAATTTTAAAACTTTAGTAGATATTGGTTTTTGGGAAACCGATGTTGTTTCGGAAGATTCTAGGATTTTTTGGCAATGTTTTTTACATTATAACGGTCATTATCGTTGTGAGCCATTGTTGATTCCTGTTTATATGGATACTGTTTTGGCTGATACTTTTTGGCAGAGTGTTAAGAATCAGTATAAACAGCAAAGACGATGGGCTTATGGTGCAGAAAACGTTCCTTATGTTCTAACTAAGTTTGCTGGAAATAAAAAGATATCTTGGAGGAATAAATTGATTCATTCTTTTTGGTTAGTTGAAGGCGTACATTCTTGGTCAACGAATGCGATTATTATATTTATGTTGGGTTGGTTGCCTTTGTTGATTGGCGGAGAGGCCTTTTCAAAATCTTTGTTGGCGCAAAATTTGCCATATATAACGCAGATTTTGATGACTGCGGCTATGTTGGGCATGGTAGTGTCGGCAACTTTAAGTATGTTGATGTTGCCGATGAGGCCGGAGAGATACAAACAGCATCGAATTTTATTTATGTTATTGCAATGGGTTCTTTTGCCGATTTCGACTATTTGCTTAGGATCTTTTCCAGCTCTTGATGCGCAGACAAGATTAATGTTTGGAAAATATATGGGATTTTGGGTAACAGAGAAGAA
>JAUWOX010000063.1 GCA_030611905.1 bacterium | reverse complement strand
AGATCTAGAAACATAAAACAAACCCACAAATAAATTATACTTCAGAACAACGATAACTAGTACTTTTGCTTATTCAAAAAACTATTATCCGGGCAGATTTTTTTACAAATTTTGACAACACTGTAAAAGCTTGCTAATATTAATTATCAAAAAATAATCTTGATCTAATGGCAACCCGCTAGAAACCGCACCTTAACAGAAGGAGGAGCTCGTGTCTAAAAAAACCCTAGTTTTTCTTGTAATTTCAGTATCATTAATAGCAACTGTTTACATGATTGAACCATCAACAACAGTATCAGAAACAGAAACAACAGTATCTGCCAAACAACCAATAACGGAACCCAAAACAGTACTCGAATCCATTGGAACAATAGCATATACACCCCACCTAGAATTACCTGCATCTACTGTACATGTAATTGTAAAGATGGTCGCAGGAATTGAAGCAGAAAGCCTGCATGGCAAACCTACAATAACAACAGTCACATTTGAAGATGGTGAAACAATGAAATTTTTTGATACAAACAAAACACCATTTCGAAAAGGTGAATATAACACTATTATTTATGTAACCCACTACCATGCACGTAAGCCATTGTTTCATCAAATTGCTGCCGTAAGCACCAAGTCAGCAGAACCCTACTTAGCAAAATGCGGGGTACTATATTTCTAAATAAGACACATCAGAGCAAACATCCGACCCTAAACTCTTTCAGGGTCTTTTTTTGTTAAAGATCTAATCCTCTTCAATTCACCCTTTCTAAAAAATCTAAAAATATAGAGCAAGCCCACAAACAAAAACAAGCTAGCAATATTAAACCCGATCACCAAGCAAGTCCAAGCATTGCGATAAAAATAATTCAATCCCAACAAAATACTAGTTATCAAAACCAACTTGATAATCCGACCCCACTCATATTTTATCTTATAATAATAATTTGAAACCAGATAAGTCAGCAAGGCCATAAAAACAAAACAAACAAAAGTTGACCATGCCGCTCCCATCATTCCATATTTAGGAATGAAAATATAATTTAAAATCAAATTCAAAACAGCCGGAATAACAACCAGCAAGGGATATAACTTAGTTTTTTCTCTCAAATGCAGTCCCGGAACAATTGCAAAATGAGCCGCATACAAAACATAAGAAAAAGCGATTAACGGCACTACTTTATAAGCAGTCAAATATTCCGGAGCAGACATTATCTCTACGATTTGCTTGGAAAAAATTGAAATTGCCAAGGCCGCAAAACAACCGATAAATAATAAATAAGTCAAAGTCCGCGCGTATATCTTTTTAGTATCAAATCTTTTTGCCACTGAGAAAGAAACAGTCGGCCAAGCCAACTGAAAAGGAACCACTACTAAAATAGAAACAACAAATCCAATTTTATATCCCAAAGAATAAAGACCCACTTCAGTCATTGAAGAGTAGAATTTCAAAAAGTATCTATCTGACAAATCCATAATCCACATTGCCAGCGAAGCCGGTATTATAGGGATTCCAAAAGCGAATAAGCCTCTTAGCAATTTTTTAGAAAATCTAAAATTCGCATAGGGTATTAATGTAAATATAAATGGCACAGTTATAATCACTTGCGAAATAAAATTACCCAATAAAATCCCAAAAATATCCAAACGCAAAAAAGCCACGAAATAAATGTTTAAACCCAAGACTAACCCAAACTTTGTCAAAGAAAATATAATAAACTTAATAGATTTTTCCTTCATTCTCAATACTGCAAAAGCCAAAGACAAAAACACTGCAAAAACATTTATCAACAACAAGATATGAATCAAATTTAAAAAATCTTCACTCCCCAACAAAACCCGTGCCAAAAATTTACCAAAAAACCAAGCTAGGATTGTTACAAAAGAGGCAAAAGGGACTATAAATACAAAAGCAGTACCCACTAACTGCTTTTGTTCTTTTTCGTCCTTGCAATCTCTTTCATGGCATTTCAAAAGAGCTGAAGCAAATCCCAAGGACAAAATCATTGTTGAGATCAAAATCAAAGTATTAATAATTTCTAGTTGACCATATGAAGCAGGAGATAAGTATCTTGTGTATAAAGGAATCAAAATAAACCCAACAATGCCTTGAGCTAACGAGCCTATAGCGTAGATAAATGAATGTTTAAAAAGTCTTTTAAATTGTGTTATCATAATTATAACTTACCATAAAATTATAAAATATGGTATAATAAGAACATTAAAATACAAAAAAAGTGAAAAATAAAATTACAAAATTTATTTTAGTAAGCTTGATTTTGATTACTAGTGTTTTCATTAATAGGAGCACGCATGCCAAGGTGCAAAATATAACCACTGATTTTTTATTTGATTTTGCAGCCTATGGAGATACGCAGAATAATAACCATAACCATCTGACGATCGTCAACCAACTTGCCTTGATGAAGCCTTATTTTATTTTAAACATGGGAGACTATGTTCAAAATTCAAGGATTGTATCTCAATGGGAAATGTTCGAAAACATTATAACATCATTACTATTACTACCCATAAAGCCAGGACTAGATCGTAACTATTATCCAACAATAGGAAATCATGATACGCCATTAGATAACTATCAAAAAACATTTAATATCTATTCAGAATATTATTCATTTAATTATCAGGGCTTTCACTTCATAAGCCTTGATACTGAAACAGACTACGCAATTGGTAGTGCGCAATATACCTGGCTAGAAAACGATCTATTACAAGCCTACCTATCAAATAAAACAACAATTGCCTTCTTTCATCTTCCTTTTTATGCGAATCCGAATAATTATAACAACGACGCAAATATCAGAAATAACTGGAGTCCACTATTTGAAAAATACGGAGTCGAATTAGTCCTAAATGGACATGCCCATATTTATCAGCGAACTCCGCCAATTCTCAATAACCAAATCAACAACAACGGTATTGTTTACATTACTACAGGAGGCGGAGGAGGTGCCTTGGGAACAGTGCCCACTAATGAGTGGTGGAATGCCAAAGCCGAAAGCGTACATCATTTTGTATATTTGCAAGTGACCAACTCTAAAATTATTGGCAGTGCCGTTAACCTCGAAGGTCAAGTTTTCGACACCTTTGAAATAGAAAACAAAAACAATGAAAAATATATTGTTACAGGCGCACAAGATAAAAGAAAAAAAATACATAGATTCACAACAAACGGCAAAAAAAGAGGCAAAAGGTTTTTCCCCTATAAAAAAGCAGGGGTAAGGATTGCAAGTGGAGACACTAACTTAGATGGAAAAGATGAAATCATTGTAGGAGCCGGCAAGGGCAATAAGTCATGGGTAAAGATTTTAAAACCAAATGGCAAACTAAGAAAAAAATTCCGCGCCTTCGAAAAAAGTTATACTGGAGGCATTGATGTCGCAGCAGGCGACATTAACAACAATGGTAGAGACGAAATAGCAGTTTCTAAGCTTTCTGATGATTCACAGGTAAAAATATTTAAATATAATGGAAAAAAAGTCTATTTTAACCAAAATGTTTTTAACAAATTTACAGGCACTACAATAACAATGGGTGATATTGACAAAGATAAAAAAGCTGAATTAATAGCCGGAACAAATGTAGGAACTAGAACAAAAGTTGTTGCCTACAATGTTCCAACTAGTAATAAAAAAGGTACAAGAAAAAAAATCAAAATATTCCCCTTTAAAAAGGATTATAAAAATGGAATCGATGTCGCTGCAGGAGATGTTGACGGAGACGGAAAGGCAGAGATAGGCATTTCCAAATTAACAGAAGCAAAAACAAAAATAAAAATATATAAATTTAACAAAAAAAGAAGAGTTCTTGGCAATTTTCGGCCATTTCATAACAAATACAAAACAGGAGCAAACATTGATATGTTTGACACAAATTCTAACGGTAAAACAGAAATTATAGTAGGAATGGCATATGGAAAAAATAGTAAACCAAAAGTTAAAATCTTTAAATATAAAGGAAAGCGCATCAAATCATTTTTTGCATACAGTAGAAAATTTAATGGCGGCGTAACAGCAGTCGGAATAAATAAATAAATAACATAAAAAAATGAAGAAAACTATTATAATATTGACCACGTTATTATTATGTTTCGTAGCTCAAAATGTCTTCGCAGGTTATGGCGAAACGAAAACATGGCTCAGTAGAATTTATGCTGGCGACGGTGGGCCGCCCAGAAGAGCATACTTAGACTTTTGTGAAGATTTACTTTTTGGAGATAATGGAGTGATGTATATTGCAGACACATATAATAATGTAATACGCAAAGTTAACAAGAACATGACCAAAATTAAAACATTAGCAGGTACAGGTTCATATGGGGATACGAATGGTTTTAAAGGACGGGCTGAATTTGCACAACCAAGGGGAGTAGCAGTTTCTGGAAAAACTGTCTATGTCGCCGATTCATGGAATCATCAAATACGAAAGATATCAAACAAGCAAGTTAGTACAATAGTAGACGACGGTCTTTATTTCCCAGAAGGAGTTGAAGTTCGAGGATCAAATGTATATATTGCTGATTCAGGTCATGGCGCAATCAAAAAAACAACAACTAACGGAGGAAAACTTACAACGATAGCTCAAGGACATGGTCTCATAAAGCCTGTCAAACTCAGAACGGATCCATCTGGAAAATATCTTTATGTTGCTGACATTGAAGCTCACAAACTTTTTAAAGTCAATATTGCCACAGGGCATGTAGCAATAATCGCTGGCAATACAGCGGGGTATAAAGAGGGAATAGGAACAAACGCAAAATTCAGAAATATCGCCGGAGTTGTAGTTGATAAAAATCAAAATTCGGTATTTGTAACAGACGGCAATGGCTACACTGATCGTGTCAGGAAAGTTAATCTAACAACCAAAAAAACTACATTGATAGCAACAGATCCTATCATGGTCACTTTAAACTATCCAAAAGGATTAGACATTCGAGGTAATTATATATTTGTAGCTAATTCTGGACTAAGCTCAGTTCAAAGAATTCATCGCTATACCGGCGTAACCCTCCAAGATGGTGACCGAGTTGTTGGCAAAAAAAGATTCCAGAACGAATTTGGAAAAAAGAAAAATACATTAAGTGGCCGACCCAAAGACATGGCATTCTCAAAAAATAAAAAATTTATCTATCTGGCAGAAAACAATCTAGTCAGAAGAATTAGAAGAAAAAACAGAAAAACCAACTTATTCGCCGGCAGTATTATTGATGCATACAAGGAAGGCATTGGCAAAGATGCACGCTTCAGCGATATTTCTAGTATTGCCATGGGAAAATCTGGGCAATACCTATATGTAGCTGACAGATGGAATAATAGAATAAGAAGAGTCAATCTAAAAACAAAGCAAACAGAATTAGTTACTGGTACAGGCAAAACAGACTGCACCGGACGCTGTAATGGATACCAGGAAGGTACCAAAAATACTGCAAAATTCAGTAATCCAGCCGGTATAGTCATGGCAAAAAATGGCCAACATCTTTTTGTTACCGACGGCGCCAATAATAGAATCAGAAAAGTTAGAATTTCAGATGGCAAAACCTGGCTAATCGCAGGATCAGGCGGAAGCGGACTCAAAAATGGATGGAAAAAACAAGCAACTTTTAATAGACCTTATGGCATTACTATAAATAAAAAAGGAAACAAGCTCTTTGTGGCAGATTCATATAACAATGTTATCCGAAAAATCGATATTAATTCTAAGCAAGTTACTACGCTTGCTGGCAATGGTCACCGCGGATATCGTGACGGCTATGGTTCAGATGCTGAATTTTCAACGCCAAATTACATCAAATACAGCAAAAAAAATAAAATGCTTTATATTACCGAGGCAGGAACACAAAAAGTTCGTGCTATTAATCCAAAAAACGGATTAGTTAAAACCATGGCTGGAACCGACAGAGGACTTAAGAATGGGAACAAGTTTGCAGCAGAATTTAATAATCCGTCAGGACTTCTTCCTTTCAAGAAAAAAGGTAAACTTTTCATCGCTGATACCTGGAATGACATAATTAGAGTCATCAATATCAAAGGCAAAGCTCAATTTTACCAGCCAGGCCCAGTAGTTTATGGCGTCAAACCCGACAACAGATACCCATTTTCAGGAAATCCAGCAGCAACAAAATATCTTGATATAACCGGCGACAAAACCCGAAAACCCCAGACGGTTGGCCAGCACCCCGAGAATCGTCCCGGCGACCAACCCTAACAGTATTTTGCTGTGCAACTGAAGTTTCGGCAATT
>JAUWOX010000025.1 GCA_030611905.1 bacterium | reverse complement strand
CCTGATGGTTGCAAGGTAGTTTTTTGTGGATAATTCCCTAGATTAAGGGAAAAAATAGACGAATTAGGCTCAATAATACATTTGGAATAGAAATATCCACAGAATTTAGCAAAAGCCTTGCTTTTTTTTATTATTCTGTTAGAATATTAGTATCTGTGGAGAGGGAAGCCGGGCAATAAAATGCCCATTGACCAAGGCGAACGCAAGGAGGAGCGAAGATGGAAATGCAACACACTAGATCATCGCAATTAGGAAGTGCTTTTATGGATAGAATGCGAGAAGCGACTCCGCTTGAATTGCAATTGATGTTTCAGTGTGGTAAATTGATGCAATCTCAGTATCTCCAGCAGCTATTCATCTGGGCAGCCAAGGTTATAGCTCGTAAACCCGAGGGGCTTGGGCGTGAGGATGAATTGAGCACCGTTATTGCAGGTATTCCGGAAAACTGCTGGATACATTTGCAAAGAGATTTTTTGAGGGCCAACGGTTTTCTTGATCCTCCTGAAAGAGTAATTGAGTTCTTTGGTAAAGGCCAAATTTCAGAGGTTCGTTTTCGTGAATTTCTGTGGCGCGAAGCTCAGAAAAACGCGATATTTGTTAGAAATGAGAAAGACCGGATAACACGAGAAAGTGATGACTTAGATCTTCGTAAAGAGTTGCCTGCATACATGGCTATCAAAGGGTTGGGATTGGCATTCTGGCCTGCTGACGAGGATCGTAATTTCTTGATCGCGAACGGTTTTCTGAGTCCATCTAACTAGTGCCCTTTATTTAGTACCTTGCAAAACTAGCTTTGAGCTAGTTTTTTTATTGCTTGGACTATTTATAACGGCTATTATCGTCGATAGTAGCCGTTGATTTGGAGATATTTTGGCTTTTTAAGGGAAAAAACAGGCGAATGGCTTGTTCAAGCCTTTATCAAAAAAGGGTTGGCTGGAGATAGCATTATTGTTTTGCTTTCATATTAATATCTTATTAACAGCATCTCTCAAATTTCCCACTCTAATTATCTGCATCCCGCTCTTAACTTCACATTTAGGCAAAACTGCTTTTTTAAATCCTAGTTTTTCTGCTTCAGCTAGTCTTTTTTCTATTTGCGGAACAGAGCGGACCTCACCGGTTAAACCAACTTCGCCAAGAATGATTGTTTCTGGATCAATTGCCCTTTTTTGGTAAGCAGAAATTATGGTTAAACAAACAGCTAAATCCGAAGCTGGCTCATCAATTTTGATACCGCCGACTATATTAACATAAATATCCTGATAGTTGAGTTTAATGCCTGCCTTATTGGTTAAAGCGGCAATAAGCATCTGTAAGCGATTTATATTAAATCCTGAAGCTGAACGGCGCGGAAAAGTTAAATTGGTCTTAGAGCAAAGGGCCTGCACTTCAATCAAAAATGATCGTGAGCCTTCAATGGTGGCGGTAACGCAAGTTCCCTCTGCGCCTTTTAAGCGTTCTTCAAGAAAAATACCGGATGGAATTTTGACTTCCTGCAAGCCTGTGTTTTTCATTTCAAAGATGCCGGCTTCATTAGTGGAACCAAAACGATTTTTAATACTACGCAGGATACGCAGGGCATGATAACGGTCCCCTTCTAGATATAAAACAGTGTCAACTAAGTGTTCTAAGGTTTTTGGTCCAGCAACATTTCCTTCTTTGGTAACATGGCCGATAAGGACTAATGGAATATTATTTTTTTTGGCAACTTCAATTAATTTAGCTGCGCAGATTTTAACTTGGGAAACACTGCCCATAATAGCTGGAATTTGATCAGTCTGCATGGTTTGTATGGAGTCAATGATGACTAAATTGGGCTTGGTCTGACGGATGGTGGCAATAATATTATCAATATTATTTTCTCCCAAGAATTGAAGATTTTGGGAAGGATAATTAAGACGATCAGCACGGAGCTTGACTTGTTCAGCTGATTCTTCGCCAGAGATATATAGAACTTTAGTGCCTGAATTTTGAAGTTGGCAGGAAATTTGCAAGACTAAGGTTGATTTGCCAATGCCGGGGTCTCCGCTCAGAAGGATAACCGAACCGGGCACAAAACCATTACCAAGAACACGATCAAATTCTGATATATTAGTTTTTAATCTTTTGATATCTTTACTTTGAATAGCGCTGAATGTCTGTGGCTCTAAAGTAACTGCTTGGGCTGTTTTGCTAGCAATTTCAACATCTTTTTTGGCCATAGCAGAAAGAGAATTCCACTCTTGGCATTTTTCGCATTTTCCTGCCCAGCGCAGAAATTCCGCGCCGCAGTTTTGGCAGACATAGATTGCTGATTGTTTTGCCATAATTAAAGATTATTATCATATTTTATCCTGAAAACGGCGTTTAGACAAGCTAAAAAAACGGCTAGTAGCCGTTTTTAGTGTTAATGACTGTATTATTTTTTATTTTAATTTTATTGAATAAAGATATGAATTGGCAGCGTTAACAAAATAGAGTAATGACTCGTCTGAATTTAGAAAAAAATCTGATCCTGCATATTTTTCTTTTTCGGTAATATCAACTACTGTTGTTTGATTATTGTCAGTGAAATTATATTTATTTATTTTATCTATAAAATAATAGCTATAAGCTTTTGAGCCCTCTTCGTTTCCTGGCGTTCCATAGATGAGATATAGATAATTTGAATCATTGCTAAAAATAATATTTTCTATATTAATATCGATTGTCAATGCCTTGCTTTCATTGGATTTTAAATCAAGCAAATAATAATTAAGTTTTTCGTTCTCTAAAGAACTGTAAATTATTTTTTCTTTGTTTGGTGATAGTTTAGCGCTTATAATATTTTTTTCTGTAAGCTGTTCGTTAGTCTTTGAAGATACGTTTAATTCATAAAGCGAACCATGTCCTAAAGTAGAATTAAATATATAGAATACTTTTTCTTTGTCACTGCCTAAAAAATTGATGCCATATGGCATTTCTGTCGACTGTAGATTGATAATTGTATCTATAATCTTTCCTTCTTCGTCAAGCATAGCCAAGCTGTTTTCATTCGTCTCATAATCATGAACATTTGCTAATAGTTGATTTTTTGTTAACCATATTAGGTTAATAAAATTGCGATTAAGATTAGCTGGAGAATCTTTTTCTAAATCGTAAATCTTTTTGTTTTCGTCAAGATTACTACTCACAAGGACTTTTGTATAGCTTAGGTCAAATTGCATATTTGAAAGACCACCTTCAAAATTCTGGTATGGAAGTATCGTGATGCTCTTTTTATTATCTAAATTTGATTTATATAATTTTTCAACTTGATAATTAAAATAATACAAATCATTATAGTTAATATCGAAAGAAGGAAACTGTATTGTTTCTTCAATAATTGTCTTAATTTGATCATTGTCTTGTGTCCCTAAAAAACTTTGACTGGTAACTTGATTAAGTGGTTCGCTGAGTTCTTCTTTTTGACGTTTCTGGGCGAAATATTGAATTATAACAGCAAAAATAATACTAACAACAAGAATGATTACGCTAATAACAATAATTTTTGAACGAGTTCTCATATTTTTATTGTCCTCCTTGACATGATTTATTATAGGCGGTTGTAGCATTATTGACATATCGAGTTGTGCCACTGTCAACGTTTCTTCCATTACAATACGCTCTTCCTCCAGAGTATGTGCCTGCCCTTTCATTATGAGCTTCGCCTGGCCCACCCACATATCCTGCTGCGATACAAGCATAATTATCAGAAGGTATTTTGCTTTTTATTCGACTGATCTCAGCAGCAACTATTTCTGGAATTTTCTTAGGGTTTTGTCCAATCCACTGAAGACATTTAGGTGCAAAAGTAGTTCTATTAATGGGTGAAAAACAAGATTGATCAATGCTACCTCCCCATTTTCTAGCAGCTGCTGCAAAGGTATTGGGCATAAATTGACCCATAGATTTAGCGCCAGCACCGCTGCCTGCTGAATTATTAAAATTACTTTCGTGTTGAATTGTTGATTCGACAAAGAAAGGATCGACTCCAAATTTTCTAGATGCCTCTTGAATAATATGACCATAGCCATGACTACCGGGATTATCAGGATTATAAGTTTTATCGCATTTTTTTATATCTGTCGTTGGTTCTGTTGGCCCTGTCGGATCTGTTGGATCTGACGGTCCCGAAGTGCTTTCTGTCACTCCAATGGTAAACGGCACTTCTACTTTGCATTCCAAAACAAAGGGGTTCACTAAACTAAAAAAGACATAAGTAAATAAACCAATAAACATACCGGCAACTGAACCCCAGATGATTTCTTTGGCGCTTTTGGTTTTTTCTGGATTTCCATAAGAAGTTATATAGGTAAACCCTCCGAATACTACTCCCAACAAAGCTGCGACGCCAATAAGTGAGACGCCTAAATTAAAGGCGTTTTTCCACATTTCACAAAAATCATTGCCTGCGAGTAATGTTGTTGAATCTGGAGCATTGCTTTGAATAGATGGTGATGGTGATGGTGATGGTGATGGTGCGGTGCCTTCAATTACGCCAGCAACTTTTTTGTAACTATTGGAATTATGTACCTCGCCGGTTTGATTCCATTCTGCGGCGGCATCAATAGTTTCTCCAGGTGCTATTGCCTTAATCCTTGAATTAACAGCGTTGACTGTATCGGGATTAGCATTCTCCGTGGATGGTATGGTCATAGCGGTAACACTAAGACCCTCTTGACCAGCGTTGTCATAAAGATCGTCAAGATTTTGTTCTATAGAGCCGGCAGTTTTGCCTGCATGGGCATCATTATAGCCGCCCATTATAATTACTTGATCATAATCTTTTCCGCTAACGTTATCTTCAAACTGCCCTTTAATGCTTGTGCCTCCTGTAGCGATAAATGCTCCGCTCTCGGCATAAACATCAACATTAGGACAGTCTCTTTTTAATTCATTGCCAATTCCTAACCCCAGGGAATTGCCAATAACTGCTGTTTTTCCTTCGGGACAGGCGGCGAAAACAGGTAAGGCAAAAAAAACAGTGACAAATACTATTGCTAATAAAGAAGTCCTAAATTTCCAATTTCTAATTTTCAATTAGATAATTTTTAATTTCAAAGTTACGGAATTACTAACGAGTATAAAAGCCCGTCCTGTCTTCTGGTGAAGTACATTATCTTCTCGCCCAACATGAAAGGCTTGAAAACATCATAATCCTGATTGAATTTATCTGATGAAGCTAAAAGAGTTTTACTGCCAATTTGAGTGTCTATTTTATAAAAGGAATCTTTGGTAATATAATCATATTCATTATAGGCATCAGGTGAAACTATACAAGTGCTTGCATTTTCCGGCACGGCACAAATAACATTTTGATTGTCTGGCAGCCAAACGCATTTATCAGCATAAGTATTGGCATTTAAATCAAGAGTTTTATTGGTATTGAGATTTAATACCTGAAGCATGGATCTTTTGGCGTTGGCAACATTTGAGCCGCTAAATAAATATTTGTTTTTGTCTTGGGATAAATTGATATTCTGTCCGAAAGCAGAAGTTAATGGTTTAAACTTCTTTCCAATGGTGTTGGCAGAGAAAACTGTATTATTATCTTGAGTATTGCCTTCTGAATAATAAACTAGTTGTGATTCAAGGCCCCAATTAATAATAGCATTATTGCTTTCATAAGGCGAAATGGTCTGCCAATTAGAACCATTGAGGTCGGCAGTAGATATATTAGAAATATTGTTATCTTTATCTATGAAGAGATAAGCTATTTGCTCTCCATCAGGAGAAAAAGTAGGCGATTCAAAACTAGGATCAATTTTTGTTTGATCCTGATCATCGATATTGAAGATAATATTATTTTTAGTAACTCCCTTGTTGTCTGATAAAGTCAAAATAGTTTTGTCTTTTTGTTTAGACCATGTTATATCATAAACTTTTTCCAAATTTGAAGACGTAATAGGTGATTTTTTAGAACCGTCTAAATCGGCAACGAAGAATTCTTTTTCTGCAGGACTAAAATAGAGCAATTTGCCAAGATCGGCTGACAAAGTTGGACTTATTGATTTGACATCTAGAATAGGGACTATGCTAATTTTTTTGACTTCTTCTTGTTTTTGGTCTTGGTACGATTCTTTTCTTTTTTCTTCAACTAGCTGTCTAATCTTTTCATCTTCTGTTACTCCGGCTTCTCGTTCTTCTTGAGTCAATTCTAGTCTTTGCTGTTCTTCTTTAGTTAGAGGTGGTAAATCAGACGCTATTTTTTGAGGCTGACTGAACACAAAAATATACAATAAAATTGCAGCGATTATTAAAACTAATGCTATGGCCCCAATAATTATTATGGTTCTTTTGTTCATTGTTTTCTTCTTTCTTTGTAAGTGATTACGGCAATAACTATGCCGATAATTCCAATAACAAAAATGAAATTAGTGAAATTTTTAAAACTATTGGGCAAAAATCTTTTAAGAGACCCAGTCATGCTAGTGGATTGCCCTCTTTTTTGATCGGGGGTGAGAGTTAATTTTTGACTAGCTTGTTCAGTGTTTTTGGAATTATAAGGATAGCTAATAATATCGATAGCAATAACACTTTCCTGATTAGGCATTTTTATTATTGGAGAAGTGATTGTTTTTGAATAAGGTTCTTCAATTGTTTGTTCGTAAATTATTTCATTATTACTTTTCCATACAATTTCAAATCTTTCCGAAGGCTGGAAATTGCCTAAAATGGCCTGAAAAGCGGTTTCTTGCCCTGGATTCAGTTGATAGCTAGGGATAATCGTGGATTGCTTAACATTAGTAGTATTCAACTTTAAGCATTGAATGTTTTTACCAGATGCTTCACAATTTGATTCTAAATTGATCGAAGGAGCAGTAACTGGTAAGTATTCTTCTTGTGAGGCCAAGAGGTTGCCGTCAATATTTAAAATTTCTAATTTTACTTTGTCAATTCCCTGCATAACAGCGCTGTCTGGATTGGCACAGGCAGTAACATTGTTTTGAACTGTTCGAGTCGGTTGTGAATTAAGTAAAAAATAGGCTCTTTGAAATCCTTCACCTGGTCCATTTTTGCCCTGTTGTTCAATGTCATTAAAAGTCCATTTAAAATTTAAACTGCCAACGAATTCATCATAAGATGTATAATCACTAGTATTACAGGCTTTGTTGTCATAATTATCGCGAAAATTAATGGCGCCAATTTCAACTATGTCCCCATAACGAAACTGTTCCTGTTGAGAACTAATTGATAAGAAAATGTCTGGAGAGGGCAAGATTATATTCTGATAAGGTATATTGGCATTGTGAAGATTAAAATTGTAGCTTTCTGGATTATTTAAATCGCCGGCGGCAATTGTTTGTTTAGAAAAGTTGAGATTAAGGCCAACTGGGATTTTTATGTTTCCTAATGCTTTTTTATTAGTAGCTTTGTTAGTAACTTCTGCTTTAACTTCACGGGTGTCTCCACAGCGTAATTCTTTTTGAACCAAACCATTTTTCATATTAAATTGAAAAGACGAACTTTTCTCATTTTGTTCTTTGCCGTCGAGAAACCATCTATAAGTTAATTCTTGTGAACCAGCACTACTTATGACTTGGGCAGTTACTTGTACGGGCTTATCAGCCAAAACCGGCATGGGTGAATAGCTAAGGTTAACATCCATAGGCAAAAGATCTTCGACCATTTTTTCTGGATTTAAATCTTCTAGGTTTTTATCTTTGGCCGAATCAAGCATTTTTTTATATTCTTCTGGAAGCTCAATGCTTTCGTCTTGGGCAATGGCAATATTAAAGCTTATAAGCAAAAAAGTGCCTAAGAAGATAAATAATATTTTGTTTTTGATATTTGATTTCATAATACTGCAGATATTAGTTCATCTAATCCCCCCAATATTCCAGCTGGTATGCCGATAGTCATGAGCACGAATAGCATATATCCAATAATTAAAAATAAAGTGACAATCATAAAAATTATTCCTTCGCACCAGCCCAGAGATGGCATGAGACGCATATCTTTTATCGTGACCTGAAAGACATTGCCGAGAATAAATTGCGCCAACATTGTCAAATAAGTGAATATTAATCCTACGAGGGTAATGCCGGTAGCGGCCTTGAATGCAGTGAGAACTTGTTTTAAATTTTTAGCTCTTTTTAAGGCCTTGGCAAGCTTAACTGCCTTTTGTATTCTAGCTTTGCTTTTTTTTACTCTTTTGGCCAAATTTTCTTTTTTTTTGGTCCCTTTCATAATATCGTAAAGAGTGGCAGATTGATCAGCTTGTTGTCGGGGTTCAACTTCTTCTGGCTCTTCTTCGAGGTCTTCTGGATAATAATAATTATCATCCAGATATCCAGCTTGGGCAGCCCCATCAAATTTTATTGGATTAGTTTGGTTGTCTATTTTGGCGCCGTAATTACTAATAAAATTTGGAGTGGATTGTAAATCATCAGGATTAAATTTATCCTTATTTTTTTTATGGACTTCCTTCAATTTGGAAGCAAGGTATGCTTCTTTTTCACTGGTAGTGATGTTCATAATTGATTAGCTAGTTATTGCCAATATACCCCATTCAATTTCCATTCCTTTTCATCTTTAACAAATTCTAATGTTAATAATTCATATTTTACTGTGGGCCGATTACTAGCGGCAGTAATTTCTTCTCTTTTGGTAGTAACTAAGGCAGTCATTTTACCGTCTTTGTCAGACATAATAGCTGAAGTAACTGCTTTAGTGGTAACTCCGTAAAAAGGAGCATCTTTGTCAAGAGGTTGATCTATTTGCGTATCCAGCCATTTATCCATCTTGTTAGTAGCATATGTTTTCAGAGTTTTGTAATTTTTGAATGCTTCCTTGTCTTTATTAGTATAAGTACCGTAAATCTCGGCGATTTTATCAGCTAGGGCTAAAACTGTTCCTTGCTCGGCTTCTCCCACTTCTTTTTGGCCCTCTTCCTCAATATTTTCAATTTGATTTCCAACATCTTCATTTTCCGTTTCATTGATTTCCTCTGTTTCTTCATTTAAATCTTCTGCTTCGTTGGTTTCATTGGCGGTTTCGTTAGCATTGATAATGGGAAATTCGGCATTAGTATCTTCGGACACATTTTCTTCATTGGCAGTGACATTAGGTTCAACTACTACCGGCTCATTGACTTCTTCTTCTTTACAGCCAAAAGCGGCTAAAATGAGCACAACTAGAATTGCTAAGAAAATTGTATATTTTTTTTTGAACATAAATTATTTTTAATTTTCAATTACTCGGCCGTTGAGTAAAAATTTGAGAATTGGAAATTGAATATTTTTTGGAAATTGGAAATTTTACGCTTGTTGTTCTTCTGCGAATTCCTTTTTGGATTGTTCTAATTCCAATAGCTGCTTTGGATCAGTAGTAATGATTTGATCTTCAGAATAAGAGGCGACGATCTTAATAGCGACGTGTTTTGTTCCGGCAAAGAAGATTCCCTCGCCTACATCTGATTCGAGAAGAAGATATTTTTCTTCTTCGGTAAGATAGAAAGTTTTTTTCAATAAATCAATAGCGGCTGGCGACTGCTTGAGCAGGAGTTGGAGCGAACTGTTGGTAACAATGGCCTTGCCATAGTCAGAAGTTAGAAAATCGTTAACATCTTGAGAAATAGTGGTTGTGCCAAGATAGTATTTTCGTCCCCTTTTGGCAATACCATACATAAATCGGGCTGAATCTTCATATTGCATCATCCACCAAGCTTCATCAATTACTAGAATTCTTTTTTTCATTTGCGAGCGGACGATATTCCAAATATAGTTTAAAATTACATACATGGCGATAGGACGAAGTTCGTCTTCTAAATCTCGAATGCTGAAAACCACAAAAGGGTTGTTGATTTCAACATTAGTGGGTTGATTAAGCAAGCCAGCAAAAGTTCCTTCAGTATATTTTTTCAATCGCGGAACTAGGTCTTCAGCGCCCTCTATGCCTTCTAAAATATCCTGCAAGTCTTTCATGGTTGGAGGTTCAATCTTTGACAAATCGGATTCGGGCGTTATGTCTTTTTTGGCATAAGTTTCAATAATAGCTTTATCGATTAAAGAATCTTCTTCTTTAGTTATGCGACCAAGCATAATATGAAGCAATCCTTTAATATTTAAAATAGCTGACCTTAAAATATCTTTTGGTTTCATACCGGCGATTTTATGAGGCAGATCAAAAGGATTAAGGCGATACTCTGATTCCAAAGACATTTTTAGGAAAGTTCCACCAACTGATTCGCATAAATATTTATATTCATTTTCAGGGTCAATAACAATTACTTCAGTACCAAACATTAAAGAACGTAAAATTTCTAGCTTAACTGCATAACTTTTGCCAGCGCCGGAGGTGGCGAAAACCACTGAATTAGCATTGGGCAAAGTGAAGCGATCAAAAAGAATTAAGCTATTATTATGTCGGTTAATGCCATAAAGTATTCCTTCGTCTGAAGTGAGTTCTGAAGAAACAAATGGGAAACTAGTAGATAACGGAGCGGTGTTAAAACTATTGACTACGTCGAGTTCATCGGTGCCTAGAGGCAAGGTGCTGTTAAAGCCTTGCTCTGTTTGAAAAAAAGCTCTTTTGGAATAAATTAATCGCTGGCCAAGAAGGTCTTCTATTTCTTTAGTAGTTTTCTCTAACTTTTTTTGACTATCTTCGTAAAGAGTAATATATAGAGCAAAATGGAAAAATTTTTCAGTGCCTTGGATTAATCGATTACGAAGCTCTTCAACATCGTTAAGAGCAGTTTCAAGCATTGGATCGCGAACTTCGCCTTTTTCTTGTTTAGCGGAGATGGTTGACTGAATTTGGCCGACTTTATTTTTTAATGTCTTTAATGTCTTTTCTGAACTGATGGGATTAATATACATAGCCATGTCAGCTTCAATGTTCATATTAATAATAGGGGCAAACCAACCGGTGGTAACAAAGCGAGGATAAGTAAAAATGAATAAAGTGCGAACATATTTTTTGCCGAGCTTTAAAAA
>JAUWOX010000161.1 GCA_030611905.1 bacterium | reverse complement strand
CAATCATCATTGATGAAGCTCATAATTTTGCTGGTGTAGATCGGGGGAGCCATCTAGTTTCTCTCCTTGAACGTCTTGAATCTAAAATAAATCATCAACCACAACGGATTGCGGTTACTGCCACAATTGGTAATCCTCAGGAAATGTTACAATGGTTAGCAGGTACTCGCAGAAGAATAGGCAAACGTATTTTTGTTGATTCATTAATCAAGAAAGAAAAGGATTTTAAAATACAGTTTTTTTATAATGAGAATTCTGCCGATGGGCAAGAAATACCAGCTTCATATAAAAGATTAACCGCTCTGTATAAATCTATTCCAAATAAAAAATCGATCATATTTGGTGGCTCAAGAACAAATTGCGAATCAGTAGCATCTGCTATAATCCAATTTAATTCCATAAAAAAGAGGAGTATTCCTGTTAAAGTTCGTACTCATCATTCCTCCGTAAGCAAACATTACCGGGAAGAAGCAGAGAATAGAATCAAAATTAAGAACGACCTTGAAAGCGGTATTGATGGAATTATTAGTACTTCAACTTTAGAATTGGGAATTGATATTGGTGAATTGGATCAGGTTATCCAATTAGATTCACTTTCAAGTTCAAGTTCATTCCTTCAAAGAGTTGGAAGAACAGGTCGCAGACAAGGGAAGCCTCAGTATTTTCGGGGGATGCTTTTAAAAGAAGATGATCTTGTTCTTTTAAGTGCTGTGGTTAGTTTGGGTTTAAAAAGCATCTCCGAAAATTTGAAATTTCCACAAAAGACAATCCATATTTTAGCTCATCAGTTAATTTGTCTAAGTCTGCAAAATAATGGTATTTCTCCAAGTCATGCATGGGAAACTTTATCAGGTGCTTATTGTTTCTCAGCTATAAATGAAAATCAGTTTCAAGAACTGATTTCTTATATGATTTCTAACAATTATTTTAGGGACGTTGATGGTGAATTGGTTGTTGGTGAAGAAACGGAAAAATATTTTTTAGGTGCGAACTGGCAAAAACTATTTGCGGTTTTCGATACCGGCCCATTATATGAAGTTTATTATGAAAAAAAACATGTCGGTAATTTAGATTCCGCTTTTGTTGAATCATTGGACATCCCATTTTTATTTGTCCTTGGTGGCCTTGAATGGGAAGCATACAAGATTAAAATCGAAACGCACCAGGTTTTTGCGAAAAAGACAGAAGCAGGGAATGCCCCAAGATGGGTAACTTTTCAGGGCTTTGATGTTCCTTATGAAGTCGCAAAAGAAGCAGGTAGAATTCTTTTAGCCAATAATATCCCACCTTTTTTAGATGAAAATGCAAAAAGTTGCTTTAAATCTGCTCAACATAAAATCAAAAATCTAAACTGGAATGAATATACTTGGGTTGCAGTTGTCGATGATTTTGAAATAGAAATTTGGACTTTTGCCGGAGATAAAATTAATCGTACATTCTCAAAATTGATAATTTCATTTGGATTGGGCCAAAGCTCTTCAAATTATAAATTTGTAACAATTAAATCGTTTGAATCTTCTGAAAAATTGAATTGGGGCAATATTATCAGATTTATTTCAGACATACAACATATTGAATTAAATGAATCAAATGATTTTATGAAAAAATTAAAAGAAAACATGAAGTTGGTATATTTTTCTAAATTTTCGAAATGTCTTCCAGATCATTTATTAGCAGAAGCGTTGTCAGAAAGATCATTTGATTTTTATGGTCTAGTTTTAGAAATCCAAAATAATAAAATTGAAGTAATGAAAATTTAAGAAAATGAAAGTTGGAGGGCAAGAAAGGCGTGCAACGGAATTTAAACGCCTCCTGGATTTATGAAATTGCTGTAATCCGGGTGCGATTTTTTACTCACAAAAGTTACTGGCCGCTTTGGTTTTAAATCCGCTGACGCCGGTCCGTTAAAAGTAAAGGCATTAAACTTGCCAACCATCTGTTTCATAAGCATTTGGCCAAAGTGCTAGCATTTTCGTCAAATAACACTTATTCAATATATTACGCTATAATCATTGAGTATTTACCGAAAATGGTGTTGGCATATCCGCTAAATGATGATTTATTGAGATGTGATAATTCATTCATAATAAAATAAAAAAGTTGTTTAGACATAACGCATTGATTTAAAAAAACTTTTAACAAGGCGCTCCACTTGATGCTTTTTTGCCTGCCGAAAAGCAGGCAGGCAAAAAAGCACAAGTAAGCTTGGACGTTCGGCGTAGAGGGCCATTGCCATAAAAAACGAGAAGGAAATGAATCAAAATGACAAACATTGACGCACAGGATGCACGTATAGAATCAATTCTTGGCGAAGACGAAAGTCTCAGCTTTGACGACGCAGTCAAGAAATTTTACGAACACCTTACTATGTCTCTCCAACTTCCTTTTGATGTCACTGGTGTCGAAGACTTCCGTTGGGAAGAATATTACGTGCTTGGGCCAGGTAGTCCAAAAGAGTATGAGAGACTTCGGGAGACTCAACCATCCTATAAGGATATCTTCGAATTGCAATCAATTGAAAATGATGGGTACTCGGAATGGAAATTGTTCCATGATGAGTCTTTGATTGGAAATGTTCGGCGAAAATCTGATAACAAAAAGTTCTACCTTGGCCTTTCTGAAATCAAGCCAGTTGACAAAGAATCAATCTACTATCAGCTTCTGCACGA
>JAUWOX010000022.1 GCA_030611905.1 bacterium | reverse complement strand
CCAACCGACACCACTGAAGATTACGCTGGCGGAGAACTCAAAATCAAAGACATAGAATTAGATAAAACTTATCATAATACTAAAAACAACACTGATTTTTACTTCTATCGCAAGCCAACCAGAGAATATTGTGTTAAAAAGAAACTATATATTAAAGTATTAAGAAAATCTGGCTATAAAAAAGCTTTTAAGCATAAGAAAGCTTTTAAAACCCATTACAAGCTCAAACTTAATGTCGGCAAAGCTAAAAAAGACACTTGGTCAAATGTAAAAAAGAGAATGAAGTACAAAGTAGCTTTAAGATATACCGATGCTCAACTAGCCAAAAAAGGGAGTATCAAAGAAAAAAATCTAAGATTATTCATCAAAGATAGAAAAAACCTCTGGCGAGGACCATACACTGTTTATCAAAACAGATCAACTAATACTTTCAAATTCAAGATCAGAAACTTTAAGCATTTAAACGAGTTAGCCAGCGTTTCATCAACCAACAGAACATTCTCTCCAACTTTTTACTTTAGAAACCTAAAGAAAGTCAGATTTGTCATAGCCACTAAAAAAGCTTTCAAAAAGAACTATCCCTTCAATCTAGCTGATCAGAATAACTATGATTTTGAATAATGCTATTTTTAACGGCTACTATCGACGATAATAGCCGTTTATGCAACAAAAAAGACGAGTTATTAACACTCGTCTTTTTTTTATGCTATAATAAACACAACACAACAATTTATTAAAAACAAAAATATGAAAAAATTATTATTGTCTGCAATCTTAATCTTCTCTTTGGCATTTTTATTTGCTCAAGGGAATATTACTAAGGCGGCCTGGCCTTGGGAGGTCCAAATAAGTGGAGTAACCGATCCCCTAACAAGCGTTTCATTTGCAACAGATAGCATTGGTTTAGTAGGAGGTTATGACGGTGGCGAAGCCTGTACTAGCATTCTGAAAAGAACATCGGACATGGGAACCACCTGGGAAGATGCGGGCACAGTTCCAACTTTCTCCTGTGGCATGCTTGATGATGCTGATGTGAGCACATATCTTCATCCAAATGGGCAAGTTTACGCCGCTGCTGTTTTTAACGCCAGTATGGGTGGTTGGGGACATTATTTTTCTACAGATGACTTGGAGGGCATAAGTGGAATTTGGGATGACACTGATACAGGAGGAACGCATCATGTGCATGGTGTAAAACAAGTTGATACAACAACTATTTATCAAGTAGGGTCAGAAGGTGGAATGTCTGTAATAATGAAAAACAGTACTTCCTTGACTAATACTGATGCATTGGCAGCAACTTTATACGATATAGATTGTACGGCAGAAAATACATGCTGGGCAGTGGGTGGAGGTGGAAATATAGCCTATACTGGCAATGGTACGAGTTTTACTGGCGGAATTCCAACCGGTGTTACAGCTCAATTAAACGGTGTTGATATGGTTAGTAGCGCTCTTGGTTATGCCGTTGGCGAATCTGGAAGTGTTTTAAAATGTTCAACAGATAATTGCGTAGATGAAGGCGATTGGGTAGATCTTAGTACAGGCATTGCAGAAGACTTGAATAGCATTAGCTGTACAGACGTCAGTACTTGCTGGGTTGTTGGCGCTTCAGGAGCAATATACAAAACAGATGATGGCGGAACAAGCTGGGATTCAGAGACGAGTGGTGTTGCAACAGCCCTTAATGGTGTAGATTTTTATAGTCCTGGCCGTGGCTGGATAGCCGGCGCTTCAGGAGTAATTCTTGCTCAACTCGACGAAACCGCCCCCGTCACCACAGCTGATCCAGCAGGCGGCACTTACACCGAAGCTCAAACAGTAACACTTTCAGCCGAAGATTCAGAATCAGGCGTAGATGCCACTTACTATACTACAGACGGCACTGATCCAACCACAGGTTCATCAGTATATTCTACATCTCTGGAAATATCAGAAACAACAACACTCAAGTTTTTTTCAGTAGATAATGCCGGCAATGAAGAAAGTGTTAATACGGAAGAATATACTATCAATATTACCCCAACCCCAGAGCCAACTCCAGAGCCAACGCCAACCGACACCACTGAAGACTACGCTGGCGGAGAGCTTAAAATCAAAGACATAGAATTAGATAAAACCTATCACAACACTAAAAACAACACTGATTTCTACTTCTACCGCAAGCCAACTAGAAAGTTCAGCGTTAGAAAAAAGCTATATATTAAAATATTAAGAAAGTCTGGCTATAAAAAAGCTTTTAAAAGAAAGAAAGCCTTTAAAACTCATTACAGGCTTGAACTCAATGCCGGCAAAGCCAAAAAAGACACTTGGCCAAATGTTAAAAAGAGAATGAAATACAAAGTAGCTCTTAGATACACCGATGCTCAATTAGTCAAAAAACAAGGCATCAAGGAAAAGAACCTAAGATTATTCATCAAAGACAGAAAAAACCTCTGGCGAGGCCCATATACTGTTTATCAAAATAGATCTACCAATACTTTCAAATTCAAGATCAGAAACTTCAAGCATTTAAACGAGTTAGCCAGCATTTCATCAACCAACAGAACATTCTCTCCAACTTTTTACTTTAGAGATCTAAAGAAAGTCAGATTTGTCATAGCCACTAAAAAGGCTTTTAGAAAAAACTATCCCTTCAATCTAGCTGATCAGAATAATTATGATTTTGAATAGAACTAATTAAAAAAAGATCGAGTTATCAACACTCGTCTTTTTTTTTATGTTATAATAAATACAACATAATAATTTACTATCCGCCTTCGCTTTCACTTTGTTCAAGCTACGGCGGACAAAGAAAACAAAAATATGAAAAAGAGTTTTCAAATTTTAGGAATCATTTTTGCTTGCACCGTATTACTATTTGGCTATTCAGCTAAAGCCGGATGGAATACCCAAACAAGCGAAACGACAAACAACATTGCTGCAATTGATTTTCTCACTGATTCTATTGGAGGATATTTAGCAAGTGCAGCTGCTGATAATGCCAGATTTACGTCAGACGGTGGAGAAAGCTGGGGAAGCGCTGTATCGGGCGTTAACACCGGAATTAATTTGAGTATGTATGGAACAACTTCTTCTTATACAACCTACGCCATTGACGGAAGTATGTCTGGAAAAATATTAAAATCAACCAATGGTGGTGCATATAGTACTACTTCTGGCTGGTACACGACCGTGATCGGTGATGCATGTGGTATTAAAGCAGTTTCTGATCAGAGCACAGTTTTTGCTTCTAGTAGACATATGGGTGGTACTAACCTAGGAGTAGCAAAAACTATTGATGGTGGGACTAATTGGACTAATGAGTTTGAAGGTACAGATAGTCATGCAAGTAGCACCTGCGGTAGTATTGATTGTCTTCAGTCAGGTGCAAATTGCGTAGCTGTGGGAAGCGCTGTATGCGGTGCTTCAACAGCAGCTTATAGTGTTTTGGGCAGTTGGACAGAATCAACCACTACAAGCATTGCCAACGTTGATTATCTTTATGATGTAAGTATGCCCGATGCCAATACAGCTTATGCCGTTGGCAAAGAGGGTTCTGATCCAGTTATATACAAATCAACTGACGGAGGAGACAATTGGACAGAAATTAGTACACATGGCAAAACTGGTATTGGATTCAATGGAGTTGATTTTATAGACGCTAATACTGGTTGGGTAGTCGGCGACGCCAATGGTGGCGCTGGAACAATTATTTATACATCGGATGGAGGCGATTCATGGACATCACAGGATGGCGGAACAAGTAATAGCTTAAATAGTGTCAACGCCTATTCGGCTTGGAATGTTTGGGCTGGCGGCGATTCTGGTACAATTTAGTATTTCTCCGATTCAACCCCCCCCACCACCACAGCCGATCCTTCAGGCGGTACCTACACTGAAACTCAAACAGTAACACTATCAGTCACAGATTCAGAATCAGGTGTAGATGCAACCTACTATACTACAGACGGTACTGATCCAACCACAGGTTCATCCGCGTATTCCACGCCTTTAGAAATATCAGAAACAACCACGCTCAAATTCTTCTCAACTGATAATGCCGGCAACAGTGAAAGTATTAATACAGAAACATACACTATTAATATTCCAACTCCAACTAACGATGCAGAAGATTATGCTGGCAGAGAACTCAAAATCAAAGACATAGAACTAGAAAAAACCTATCATAACACAAAAAACAACACTGACTTCTTTTTCTACCGCAAGCCAATCAGAGAATATTGTGTCAGAAAGAAACTATATATAAAAGTATTAAGAAAATCAGGTTATAAAAAAGCTTTCAAAAAAAAGAAAGCCTTTAAAACCCATTACAAGCTTAAACTCAATGTCGGCAAAGCTAAAAAAGCAACTTGGCCAAATGTTAAAAAAAGAATGAAATACAAAGTAGCTCTTAGATATACTGACGCTCAATTAGCTAAGAAACAAGGCATCAAAGAAAAGAAACTAAGACTATTTATCAAAGACAGAAAGAACCTCTGGCGGGGACCTTACACTGTTTATCAAAACAGATCAACCAATACTTTCAAATTCAAGATCAGAAACTTCAAGCATTTAAACGAGTTAGCCAGCATTTCCTCAACTAACAGAACATTTTCACCGACCTTCTACTTTAGAAATCTAAAAAAAGTCAGATTCGTCATAGCCACCAAGAAAGCATTCAGAAAAAACTATCCCTTCAACCTAGCAGATCAAAATAACTATAATTTTGAATAAAACCGATTAATAAACAAAGACGGGCTATCAACACTCGTCTTTTTTTTATGTTATAATAAACACAATAAAAACAATTTATCTAAAATAAAATTATGAAAAAAAAATATATCTTTTTTTTATTAGCCATTATTTTTTTATTAACTATCAAACCAGTTAAAGCCTCAACAATAGAAATCGTAGATGATTCATCTAGCGATGTGGGTTTATACCCTTCAATAGCAGTTGATTCAAACGGCTACTCACACATTGTTTATTATGACACTGATAATGTCGTTGTAAAATATGCTGTCAATTCTAGTGGCTCTTGGCTTAAAGGAAATATTGACGATACTGGTGGCCCTTATGGAACTACATCCATTGATTTAGACAGCAATGGAAATCCCCATGTTAGCTATTATGATGATACTGCTGATGCTTTAGCATATGCATATTGCACTAGTAATTGTACAGATGGGGCTGGAAATTGGACCAAAACAATTGTTGATTCAAGCGGCGATGTAGGTCGGGATAACTCTATAAAACTTGATACCAATAACAATCCCAGTATTAGTTACTATTCTGCTACTGATACCAGTTTACGATATGCTAATTGTGATGATTTTAGCGTTAGTGGCTGTGATGATGCTGTTGCTGACTGGACCAACATAGAGGTTGATAATTCTGGCAGTGTTGGTCAATATACTTCCTTAGGTCTAAACGGCACCGCAAGACACATTAGTTATTATAATGCCTCCGCTTTCACTTTTGACTTAAAGTATGCTACCTGTAGCGACAATTGTCATTTAGCTGTAAATTGGTCAGATTCTACAATTGATTCAGATGATCAGGTCGGGCAATATACTTCTCTTGATTTAGACAGCAGCAATTACCCCCATATTAGTTATTATGATACTACTAATACTTGTTTAAACTACATTTATCAAAATGCTGGAGGTTGGCAAACGCCTCAAGCTCCTTCTACTGCTGGGGGTCAATATACTTCTATTAAAATGGATTCCAATAATCATCCTCACATCTCTAATTACTTATATCTCAATACTCTAAGATATGCATACTATAACGGTTCTTCTTGGAAAGCCACCAGCGTTTTAGGAATATATGGTCAATATAATTCTCTTGATTTATATAATGATATTCCTTATGTTGCTGTTTATGATAATAATAGTGATATCCTAAAATTCGTATATGGAAGCGCCCCGACTTCCACATCAATTTCAATTGATTCAGGAGCTACCTACGCAACTTCTCAAAGTACGACCTTAACACTATCTGCAACTAATAATGGACAAACAGAAATGATGATTTCAGAAGACTCTGGTTTTTCCGGCGCCTCTTGGGAAAGTTATTCGACATCCAAAAGCTGGACTTTGAGTTCGGGCGAAGGGACGAAAACTGTTTATACTAAATTTCGAGACGCTTATTTACAAGAAAGCACTACTATTTCAGATGATATTATTTATGATGCCACCGCCCCCTCTACCACCGCCTCCCCAGCCGGCGGCGATTACACTTCCGCCCAAACAGTAACTTTGTCAGCTTCAGATGCCACTTCTGGAGTAGCTGCTACTTACTATACTACTGACGGATCTACTCCAACCACTGGTTCAACTGTCTATTCAAGTCCGCTTACTATTTCTGAAACAACTACTCTCAAATTTTTCTCCACAGACAATGCCGGTAATTCTGAAAGCGTTAATACAGAAACATACACCATTACTATTCCAACCCCAGCTCCAGAACCCACGCCCGAAGAAGAACAAGAATCACAGCAGGAAAACCTTCAAGACGGCAAGCAAATTACAGTTGATCCCAATATTCAAGGTGAAACCATCAAGGGCCAGGATCTGATTATCTATTTTAAAAAAATCACTGCTGATAACTGGATGCAATGGAACAGACATCATAGATATCCCACCAAATGGACTAAGAAAAAAAAGAAGACCCTTAAAAGATTCTGGAAAATGACTAATGACTTTGCTAAATCACAGAAATTCAAAATCAGAATAGCTTTTAGATACAACAAGAACCTTTTCAAGAAATTAAAAAAGAAAAATAAAAGCATTACCAAAAAAGACCTCGTTCTTAAAGTTAAACCTGGTAAAAAGAAATGGAGAACAATCAAAAAACTCTGGAAAAACGCCAAGGTTACTCACAAAACCAAAAAAAACAGATTTATTGTTAAATATTTTAACAAATTTCCCAAAGCTACCTATCGGTTTGGCATAGGGTTAAAAAAAACAAGCAAACCTTAAAAAAGTCCAATTCGTCCTAGCCACTAAAAAAGCTTTTAGAAAAAACTATCCCTTCAACCTAGCTGATCATAATAATTATGATTTTGAATAAAATCGATTAATAAACAAAGACGGGTTATCAGCACCCGTCTTTTTTTTTATGTTATAATAAATACAATAAAAACAATTCATTAAAAACAAAAACTATGATGAAAAAAATTTGTGTCTTAATAACGAGTGTATTTATGTTATTTTTAATTTTGCTCCCTCAAAAAAAAATTCAAGCATTTGATTGGCAAATAGAAACAGTCGATAATACCGCAGCAGACGTTGGTAAATATACTTCTATTGCTATCGATTCTTTGGGAAATATTCACATTAGTTATTTTGATGATACAAACGACAATTTAAAATATGCTTATTACGATGGTCTTTCTTGGCAATTAGCCTTAGTTGATGTTGGTGGTGGCGTCAATAATGTTGGCAAATATGGCTCAATCGCTGTCGATTCTCTGAATCGTCCGCACATTAGTTATTATGATGAGACTGATGATGATTTAAAATATGCTTACCACGATGGTTCATGGCAAATATCCATAGCTGATGATGGTGGTGGCGTTAATGATGTTGGTAAATATGCTTCTATCGTTGTAGATTCTTTGAATCTTCCGCACATTAGTTATTTTGATGAGACTAATGATGATTTGAAATATACTTATCATGATGTTTCATGGCAAACATCCGTAGCTGATGACGGTGGTGGTGTTAATAATGTTGGTAAATACAATTCCCTTAAGCTTGATTCATCTGAACTTCCACATATTTCTTATTATGATGATACTGATGATAATTTAAAGTATACTTATTATGATGGTTCATGGCAAGATGTAGTTGTTGATAGTGAAGATGATACTGGAAGATATACTTCTCTTAGTCTTGATTCTCTTGATAATCCTCATATTAGTTATTATTATTTTACTCGCGGAGATCTTAAATATGCTTATCATGATGGTTCTTTATGGAATCTTGCAATTATTGATGATGGAGGTGATGATTTTGGTGGTGGATATACATCGCTTGCATTAGATATTTATGATCAACCACAAATAAGCTATATTCGTTGGGTTGTTAATTGGACCGATGGAGATTTAAAATATGCTTATTGTAATGATTCTACATGGAGCACTGAAATAGTTGACGATATTGGAAGTGTTGGTAATTATAGCAGCCTCGCTCTAAACTCTTCACATATTAGCTATAATGATAGTACCGAGGGTGCTTTAAAATATGCTTATGCTGATATTTATTCTCCCGTCACCACAGCCGATCCAGCCGGCGCCACCTACACCGAAGTTCAAACAGTTACTCTATCGGCTGTTGATACCGAATCAGAAGTAGATGCAACCTACTATACTACAGACGGCCCTGCCCCAACCACAGGTTCATCGGTATATTCTACACCTCTAGAAATATCAGAAACAACCACACTCAAATTCTTCTCTGTTGATAATGCTGGCAATGAAGAAAGTATTAACACAGAAGAATATATTATCAATATACCAACGCCAACCGACACCACTGAAGATTACGCTGGCGGAGAACTCAAAATCAAAGACATAGAATTAGATAAAACCTATCATAACACCAAAAACAACACTGATTTCTACTTCTACCGTAAGCCAACCAGGAAGTTTAGCGTTAGAAAAAAACTTTACATCAAGATTCTCAGAAAATCAGCCTACAAAAAAGCTTTCAAAAGAAGGAAAGCTTTTAAAACTCATTACAAGCTCAAACTCAATGTTGGCAAAGCTAAAAAAGCCACTTGGCCAAATGTTAAAAAGAGAATGAAATACAAAGTAGCTTTAAGATACACTGACGCTCAATTAACCAAGAAAAAAAGCATCAAAGAAAAGAACCTCCGACTTTACATCAAAGACAGAAAAAAGCTCTGGCGGGGACCCTACACTGTTTATCAAAACAAAACAACCAACACTCTCAAATTCAAGATCAGAAACTACAAACTAACTTCAGAACTAGCTTCAACCAACAGAACCTTTTCACCAACCTTCTACTTTAGAAATCTTAAAAAAGTCAGATTTGTCATAGCCACTAAAAAAGCTTTCAAAAAGAACTATCCCTTTAATCTAGCTGATCAGAATAATTATGATTTTGAATAGGATAAAATAACAAATTAATTTTAAAAGCGCGATATTAACATCTCGCTTTTTTATTTTGCGACAAAGATATTTTAAAACAAAAAAAAGGATCTCACAGATCCTAATCAAAAAGAACTAATTTGCTGCAGCTTTTTCTTGCGCTTCTTTTTTCAGAGCTGCAATTTCATCACGGCATTCATCCATATCAGGACAATCTTCTAAGTCTCTATTCATAACTTCTAGCGCTTTATTCGGTTGATCCAGAGCAAGATAACATTTGGCTAACTGACAGAAATGAATTGCCATTTTTGGCGCTAATTCAATTGCTTTTTCAAACCAAGGAAGCGCTTTTTTATAACTTCTATGGAACGTAATCAGATAAACTGCAAAGTCATGAGCAACAAAACTTGAATTTGGGTATTCATCACTAACTCTTTGAAAAATTCGATCAGCTTCTTCCAGGTCTCCCTTATGAGCAGCTATTAATGCTGGTCGGCAAGCTTCTGCGCCTGCATCGAGTCGCAACGGCGCTTCTATATAGAATTTCACGAGAAAATCACATTCATTTTTTAAACGATTAGCAAGTTGTTGTAGACATCCATTAGCAATTTCTTTGGCAAAGCATTGATCATCTTCTCGACCATAAAGTCTAAAAAGTTCTGATACTTCATAAATCAAGGCCTCTAGCTTCTCTAATCTAATACTCATAGCAGGAGAAATATCGCCAGAAGTAGGACAATACTCAAATCTTAGATTAATAATTCTTTGTGTACGCTGTCTAAAATCTTCTACATTTATTTGTCGTCCCAAGCCACCACAGCCACCACATACATCAATTCCATAAGAAAAATCAGAGTCGAAATCTCGAAAATGGCCTGATCCGCAATCCAACGTGCTTCCACTACGGCACCACGTACATACTGTGGGTTCTCTTGCAGTCATGTGTTTTCCTCCTCGCTATTGTGCAAAGAACTTTTAGCAAAACAGACACTATATATTAATATATATTTCAAATATTGTCAATAACATTTTGCGACAAGATTATTATTTGTTATAATAAAATTAATAAATTATCATATAATTAACAAAAAATGAAAGAAGAACAAAATCGAGAAATTGAAACAGCAGCAATATTTGCTCAAGTGGAACAATTACTACTTAATCTTCCCGCAGAAGAAGAAGTAATAGAATATAATAGAAAAATGGAAGAAGAAAATAGAAAACAATTGATTGGCCAACCCACAATTGATCTACTTCCTGAAGAATGTCCAGGGACCATTATCCTAGACAGCTTTGAATTACTACAAGCTATTCTGGTTCAAATATTAAAATTTTCTATAAAAGAAGCAGAAGATATCATTCGACACGAACAAGCTCACTTTGAAACAGCAAAAAAATTTGGGTTGAGTCCAATAATTTGTTTAAATCTGTGGAAAACGCCTGATAACCAAATGATGATTGCTCCAAATGTAGCATTCAAAATCCCAGATGAGATGGATCCCCAAAAAGTCAGAGAAATTGTCAAAGCTATTACTGAAGCACCAGATGAAATGAGCGATTTTGACAAAGAGTCTCTAAAGATTTTAGAGGAGAATAAATAATTCAAAGAAAACAAAACGAGAAAATAGTTTCTCGTTTTTTATTTTGCGACAAAATTATTATTCTGTTATAATCTATTTAGACATAAAATAAAAAATAGATGCCAAGCTTAGGCAAATATATCACCGAGTTCCTCGAATATTTAGAAATCGAAAAAAATCGATCCCAGCTTACGATACGCAATTATGATCATTATTTAAAAACCTTTTCTGCCTGGGCCAAGATCTCCAGTCCTTCAAAAATAGATTTAAACTTAGTCCGCAAATATCGACTTCACCTTAATCGCTTCAAAGATAAGAAAGGCAATGCTTTAAAGCCAGCCACTCAAAGCTATTATATTATTGCTCTTCGTTCCTTTCTCAAATACCTAGCCAAGCGTGACATTAAAACTTTGCCTGCAGAAAGAGTAGAGCTTCCCAAGATTCCCGAGAGAAGCATAGAATTTTTGGAACCTACCGAACTAGAAAGATTATTAGCTGCCCCCGATGTTCACAAGCTCAAAGGAATTCGTGATCGAGCTATTTTGGAAACTTTTTTTTCAACAGGCCTCCGCATCAGCGAATTAGTCAGCCTTGATAGGGATACTATTAATCTATCCCATAACGAATTTTCAGTTCGCGGCAAAGGAGATAAGCCACGAGTTGTTTTTCTATCCGATACTGCTAAGATCTGGCTCAAAAAATATTTAGATCAAAGACAAGACAATTTCAAACCACTATTTATCAATCACCCCAAAAAGCCAAAGAAGGGCAAATTACAACAACAAGAA
>JAUWOX010000003.1 GCA_030611905.1 bacterium | reverse complement strand
ACAGGAAAAAACACTAAAGCTTGAAATGCTTGGGCGTGGTTTTGCCTGGCTCGACACTGGTACGCATGAAAGCCTGCTCGATGCTTCCAACTTCATTCAAACTATTGAAAAAAGACAAGGGCTAAAAGTATCCTGCCTAGAAGAAATCGCTTACAAAAATGGCTTTATTAACAAAAAACAGCTTTTAAGATTGGCTGAACCCTTGCTCAAAAATCAATACGGGCAATATCTGGTTAAAATTGCCAATGAAAAAAAATTATTCTAGCATATACGAAAATACAAATTTGTATATTTGCACATCTGTCCATGACTAAAACCAAAATTAAATTGTTTATTATTCTTGTATTTTTATTTTTTCCACTGCTTAATTTGCAGGCTGCTTTTTTTAATCCCGATAAGGTCATTTCTGACGATGAATATACAAACTACAAGTCATTAAATAAAAAACAAATTCAAAATTTTCTAGCTAATAAAAAAAGCGGGCTTGCCAAACTAAAAACGAATGGCAAATCAATAGCTTTGATTTTTTATGAAGCAGCGCAAAAATATAAAATTAACCCAAAACTGCTTATTGCCACAGCTCAAAAAGAACAAAGCGCTGTTACAGATTCTGCATTAACCGAATATCAAAAGAAATATCTAATGGGTTATGCGGTTTATCCCGGTAGTCCATATTTAGATAAATACTCCGGCATTTATAAACAAATAACCAATTCGGCTTGGCAGTTTAATAAATACATGGAATTGTATTGGCGTTTTAAATTTCAAAAGGGAAAAAGAAGAACAACTTCGGACGGATATTCAGTTAAACCATTTAACAAAGCTACGGCAGGACTTTACAATTATACGCCTCATGCTGGAGCCGGAAGGGGATCCACTATTGATGATTCCGGAAATGGTAACTTTTTATTTTGGCAAATCTGGCAAAACTGGTTTGCCGTAGTCTATCCAAATGGAACATTAATCAAAATTGAAGGCGACGATCTGATTTATATTTTAAAAAACGGCTTCAAAAGACCATTTCTATCAGAACGAGTTCTTCAGCAAAGAAAATATAATAAAAATAAAGCAGTTGTTATTTCAGCTGACCAAGATAATTATTTTAAAGGAACCGCAACCATTTTTCCAAACGGTTTATTGTTAAAAGATAAGAAGAAAAACTTCTTTATTGTTTCTAAGAAAAGATTACGACGCTTTAAATCAGTGAAGAAATTCAAACGACTTGGGTATAAAAAAAGAAAAGCCCTATTCATTGATGAAAATGGAAAGAGATTCTACAAAAAAGGCAAACTAATTACCAAAAACACACAACTTCATCCAGATGGAACCGTCATTTTTAATAAAAAAACCAAACAAAAATACTTAATCAAAGGCGGCTACAAAAAGCCAATTGTCAGTCATGTAATTTACAAAAATCAATTCAGTTCTAGGAACCGTGCTTTTGTCTCAAAAAAAGTTATTAAAAGCTATCCAACCGGTGATCCAGTTCTTCTTCGCAGCGGTACTATCATCAAGGGTGGTAAAAAACTATTTATTATAGAAGACGGCACCAAGCGCCCAATTTCGCGTTCTACTTTTGAAGACATGGGTTATAAATATGAGGCAGTTTTGGATACCCCCTATAAAGTTAGAAAGCTGCACGAAAAAGGGGAAAAAATCAAACTCTAATGAAAGAAGAATTTAAAAAAATTTATAGACTAGCACTGCCATATTTAGAAAAGGGCAAAATGAAAGATTTTGTCATTCATACCAAGGGCGTTATCAGAGCAATGGAGTTATTGCTCAGAAGAGAGAAGGGCGACGCAGACATTTTAATTCCAGCAGCTATTTTGCATGATGTGGGTTTTTCAAAAGTACCTATAAGATTGCAAAAAAGTGATAAAAAAGATGAAAAAATAAAAGCTTTCAAATTGCATCTTGAATATGCGCCTCCAATTATAGAAAGCATTTTAATGCAACTTAATTATAATAAAGACAGAATCAAGAAAATCATTGATATAGTTATAGTTCACAAATTTAAAGATGTAGATAAATTAAACGAACAATTACTTATTGATGCAGATACTCTGTCAGATTCATTCAAAGAGCAATTTTATAGTGATGCCAAAGAATACAACAGAACGCCACGTGAGCACTATGATTACAGAAGAAATAATGAATTCTATACTCAAGCCGCAAAAGAAATTTTTGCAAAAGAGCTAAAGCAAAGGAAGGAAGAGTTTTTAAAAACAGACTAATTAATTTAGCAAATAAGCAAATGAAAATCATAGTAACAGGCGGCGCCGGTTTTATCGGTTCCCACATAGTTGATAAATTAATCAACCAAAAAAACAAGGTCGTCATAATAGATGATTTATCGACCGGAAAAAAGGAAAATATTAATAAATCAGCAAAATTTTATAAAACCAATCTTCAGAATTCAAAAGAATTAGATAAAATATTCAAAACAGAAAAACCTGACTTTGTTTTGCATCAGGGAGCTCACGCATCAGTCCGTGAATCAGTCGAAGATCCAGTTTTTGACGCCCAGACAAACATTTTAGGAACGATCAATATTGCCACTTGCTGCATTAAATATAAAGTTAAAAGACTTATCTTTTCATCAACTGGCGGAGCGCTTTACGGCGACGCCACAATTTTGCCAACTCCAGAAACTTATCCAGCAAAACCAGTTTCTCCATACGGCGTTTCCAAGCTTAGCGCAGAACAATATTTATATTGCTTTAATTTTATAAACAAGCTAAAATACACTATTCTACGCTATGCTAATGTTTATGGTCCTCGGCAAGATCCTTTTGGTGAAGCAGGAGTTGTTGCCATTTTTTGCCAGAAAATAGTTAATAATGAACAGCCGGTAATTAATGGAGCAGGCCAGCAGACTCGTGATTTCGTTTATGTTGGCGATGTAGTCAATGCTAATCTCAAGGCCTTAAAAAATTCTTCTCCGCAAAATATATTCAATGTTGGAACAGGTGCTCAAAATAGTATAAACAAAATGTTCCAGATACTTGTCAAGGTTTCAGGCAAAAAAATCAAAGAAGTCCATGGTACAGCAATGCAAGGTGAGCAAAAAACCAGCGCGCTTGATTATTCTAAAATTAAAAAGAAACTTAATTGGAATCCGCAAGTAAAACTAGAAGATGGATTACGAGAAACTTATCAATGGTTTTTTGAACACAGCAAATAAATAATAATCGACATTAATAATAATATAACAATGAAAAAACACATCTTCACCTCCGAATCCGTTACCGAGGGACATCCAGACAAAGTCGCTGATCAAATTTCAGATGCTATTTTAGACGCTTTAATTAAAGAAGATCCTAATTCCCGTGTTGGATGCGAGACTCTAGTTAACACTGGTTTAGTTGTGGTTGCCGGAGAAATTACCACCAAAGCGTATGTTGATATTGCCAAAATAGCTCGTAAAACAGTCAAAGAGATTGGCTATACTAAACACGATTATGGTTTTCATTATGAAGACTGTGGCGTTATTACCAGCATTGACGAACAAAGCCCAGACATTGCCCAAGGCGTAGATAAATCAAAAAAGAAAAAACAAGGAGCAGGGGATCAGGGATTGATGTTCGGTTATGCCTCAAATGAAACCCCTGAATTAATGCCTCTGCCAATTATTCTTGCCCATAAATTAGCCAAGCGTTTAGCCGAAGTTCGTAAGAAAGAGATTTTGAAATATCTTCGTCCCGATGGAAAATCACAAGTTGCTGTTGAATATGAAGACGGTCAGCCCAAGAGATTAAACACCGTGATTATCGCCGCTCAACATGATCCAGGCGTTAGCGAAGCTAAGGTTAAAAAAGATATTATTCAAAAAGTCATTAAACCAGTTTGTAAAAAATGGCTGACACCAGAAACTAAATTTTTTATTAACGCCACGGGAAAATTTATTAAAGGTGGGCCCCCTGCAGATTGTGGATTAACAGGAAGAAAAATAATTGTAGATACCTATGGCGGCCATGGCTCTCATGGTGGCGGATGTTTTTCCGGCAAAGACCCTTCAAAAGTTGATCGTTCTGGATCATATATGGCTCGCTATATAGCTAAAAACATTGTTGCTTCAGGCCTAGCTGACAAATGCGAGGTTCAAATCGCCTATGTTATAGGTATCGCTGAACCAATTAGCATTTTAGTTAATACCTTTAACACTGGCAAAATAGCTGAAGAGGAAATCAAAAAAGTTATTAGAAAAGTTTTTGATTTGACTCCTGAAGGAATAATTGATAATCTAAAACTTCGTCGCCCGATTTACAAAAAAACAGCCGCTTACGGTCACTTCGGCCGAAATGATTCAGATTTCACCTGGGAAAAAATTGATAAAGTCAATGAAATTAAGAAACTTGCGAAAATAAAATAATTTGTTTAATACTGCTAAGCTCAATATCAGCGAATATCAGCGTTAGAATCAGTATTAATCAGCTTCTAATAAAATGAAAATTGCAGTAGTTGGTACAGGTTTTGTCGGTCTAGTCACCGGTGTTTGCCTGGCCAAAATAGGTCATCAAATCACTTGTGTTGATATTGATAAAAAAAAGATAGAAGAATTAAAACGGGGAATCATCCCTATTTTTGAGCCTGGACTGGACATTGTCCTTTCACAGGTGAAAAAGAAAAAAAAGATAACTTTTGAAACATCTCTCAAAAAAATTCTTCCAGAAGTTGAAGCTATTTTTATCGCTGTTGGAACTCCTTCACGCCGTGACGGTAAAGCTGATCTACAATATGTCTTTGCAGTGGCTGACGAAATCGGTAAAAATATAAAAGATTATAAGGTTATTATTAATAAAAGCACAGTCCCGGTTGGCACTGCTAAAAAAATCAGTAAAATTATCAATAAATATTATAAAGGTAAATTTGATATTGTTTCTAATCCAGAATTTTTACGAGAAGGTTCAGCTATTCAAGATTTTTTAAAGCCGGATAGAATTGTTATTGGAGTAGATTCAGCCAGAGCTAAAAAAATAACACGCGAGATTTACAAACCGATAAAGGCAAAAAAAGTTATTACCAATGTTGAAAGCGCAGAAATGACTAAATATGCCTCTAACGCTTTTCTCGCCACCAAAATATCTTTTATTAACGAAATTGCCAACTTATGCGAGAAAGTGGGCGCTGATGTCGAGGAAGTATCTTATGGTATGGGTCTAGATAAAAGAATCGGCAAAAGCTTTCTAAAGGCTGGCATTGGCTATGGAGGCTCGTGTTTTCCCAAAGATGTTAATGCTTTAAATCAAATTGCCGGTACTTCTGGCTATGATTTTAAATTATTAAAATCCGTTATTGAAGTTAACGCCAAGCAAAAATTTTTAGTTATAGATAAGCTGGAACAGATTTTAGGGAATGTTAAAAATAAAAACATTGCTGTTCTTGGCCTGGCATTTAAAAATAATACAGATGATGTCAGAGAATCAGCCGCCGTTGATATTATTAGAATGTTGACTGGTATGGGCGCTAAGGTCTGGGCCTATGATCCTAAAGCTAATGAATCAGCCAAGGCCATGATCAATTCCGGAGTTAAAATTACTAAAGAGCCCTATGAAGCTATAAAGAATTCAGATGTGTTAATTATTACCACTGAATGGCCTGAATTTGCTAAATTGAATTTCAACAAAATCAAAAAAATATTAAAAAAACCCATCATTATTGATGGACGAAATCTTTTAAATCCCAAACTAATTAGAAAATTAGGCTTTCAATATTACGGCATTGGACGAGTATAAAAAAACAAACCTTAAATTATAAAATGGCTTATTTAAGCCATTTTTATTTTTTCCCCAGAATAAGTCAAATATTCAATTTTAACGGCTACTAACGTCGATAATAGCCGTTAAATTCGTTAAATTAACGCTAAATTTATACTTATTCGCGATTATTATTTAAAAACAAATAAGAAACAAGGCTAATCAACAAGCCGCTTAAAATAGAAATAATTATATTTAGTATCAAATTTATATCCTGTAATTTAAAAAATACAACAATTACCGCAATAATTCCTAGCCCAATAGTTATTATATAATTTAACCATTGTTTGTTTTTAGTTTTTGAATTCTCAATTTTAGATTCTGAATTACGATCTAAAAAGACAGTCAAAAAACCAGTAGTAATCACAATTATCAAAATATAATTTAAATTAATAAAATTACTTATAAAATTATTAAATACTTCATCCAACAAAAAGAAAAATAAATAACCAATTAAAAATATACTAAAAACTTCATTTGATATTCGTTGTATTATTACAACGTAATTTTTTATTTTACTAATTTTTTCTGTCATATTTAATTTCTATTTATAATATTCTAAATACATTTCTTTTAATTTGATATCATCTCCCGAAGATCGATTGTATTTAGGAAAATCTAATATTAAATTGATGGCATTTTTATCACTCTTTAACTCATCTAAATCAAATTCAGCAGTTCCAGTCTTATTGTCGCCTTTTTCTATAATCGGTTCAAAATAATCAGAAATAATGTAATCACATGCCGGGTTTTTATACTTCTTCAAAGTTAAATAATTAATCAAATTTACTTCACCCAATTCATCAGCGCTTTTTAGATTATTAGATAATCTTCCATCAAACTCAATATCCATGTCTGCTTTTTTGATCTCAATCTTAGAAAACCATTTAGGTTTTACCAAATATGTTTTATCAATCTTTGAAACATTAATTTTCTTTTCAGTTATTACATCTTCATCATTATCATTTTCGTCATTGGTAAAATCTTTTTCATTTTTCAAAATAATCTTCTGCAATGATTGTTCATGGTTAACAGTAAAATCTAATTTCGAACTATTAGTATAAAGAATTATTTCCTTTTCCGGGTCAAGCAAAGTTAAATTTTCTAAAAAAACCCAATATTTTTGCGACGTTTCAATTTTATTAAAGACTATTTCATCGCTAGCATCCAAATAAATTTTGTATCTTCCTTTTTCGAGATTCTCAATCTTCAATTCTCCATTCTCAATTTCCGAAGGATCTTCATCATTACTTTTATTTCCATCATCAGCCATCTCTTCCTCAAATATCATTTCATCTCCTTTGTAAACATAAATCTTAAATTCGTCAGATCCCTTTTTCTGATTTAAATCCTCATATTCAAAATTATAATTTAAATCTTCATTATCAATATAAGTCTCTAAAACATGGAAGCCCCTTATTTTCGTATCAAAGGTATTAATTTCATCAGATTTACTATAATCAGCAATGCTTAATTTATCATTCAGATCTAGATTTAAATAACAAACCTTTTTATCCTCGGTTGTTTCAGATAGGTTATTGAGAAAATCAGGCACGCTGTCAAATTTATAATCAACCCATTTCTTCTTCTTATTCTTATTTTCGAATTTTAAATAATCGCCATCCTTATCCAGTTCAGCCGCGCAATCAGCATACTCCACATTCTCATTAATATAGTCTTTTTCCTTTTTTAATTCCTCTACATTTCCAGCACAAGAATCGTCGCCTTTTTGAAACAAAATCATTCCTGAATTTTTATCAGAAATTTTATACCAATCAAGTTTATCAAAAGTATTATTTTCAATTATTTTACTAATTAAATTGGATGATTTTTTATTTTCAAATTGACTCTTAGCTACTCCATAAATTAAGACAAAGGGATTTTTTTTATTAACATATTTTAATTTAACCTTCAATTTTTCAAAATCTCCAAATAATTTTAGTTTCAATCCTACCATTGATTGCAATACTCTTCGATAACTTTCTCCAGTTTTTAAATTTTTTTCAGGGGAGCTGGTTCCATTAATTTCTTCTACATAACTTGGCAATTTACTATTTCCAAAATTAATACTAAGCCTGCTGTTTCCTAGCGGCGCAAGGTAAATATAGAAAACATATCCTAAAAGCAATAACAAAACAAGTATAGAAATAATTCTTGTAATTTTTAAATAATTTGATTTCATAAAATAAATATGTACATATTTATTTTACAACATTTTAAAAATTTTGCAAAAGACTTGACAATCTAATTCAAATTTGGTAGTCTAAAATGAAGATAAAAATACGAAACCCAGCTACAGGAGGAGAAGAAATGAAAATCCTGCGCCTTACAATATTCATCGGCTTTATATTCTTCTATATTTTTCCAGCTCAAGCTGCACCATTTCAGGACAGACATCTCTCTATTATTGTTATAGAAAAAGGAGAAAAGAGCAAAGAACTTACAGCGGAATTTGTCAATGAAATGTTTATCGCTTATTTTGGAGTAAAGCTCAATCTACTGCTCTCTGGACAAGAGGCTTTTCAAGGTAAATTCCCAATTAGAAGAGAGCTAAAAAAATGCCTAGAAGATCAAGCCTGTGTTCATCGGGTTGCTTCAGAGTTCGGATATAATAGAATATTGTACGGCTTTATGACAATTTACAAACGAACAGTGAAAAGACCAGTTTACAGAGTGCTTGGCGGTGTAAAAAAGAAAACAAGAAGAACAAAGAAAATTACAATAGAAAACTTTGATCTTGAACTAACGCTGTATAATCCAGTCGAAAAAAAAGTGGAGCAAGTGTTCACATACAAAGGTTGCGATCTAAAATCTTTTAGCGCAACCCTGCACCGAAAAATTGGAGAAGAAATCATTGCTTCAATGATTGAAAGACCGCCAGGTTGGAAGGAAGACTCAAAACCATCGCAGGTTGTGCATCAAGAACCTTCCGAAGTTGATATAGTCACAAGAGCTGCTAGGCCGGTTATCAGTATCCCAAAGCTACTTTCCGGAGTAGGTACGGAGACAAGAGCAACTTCTCTAGAGCCGATTATCAAGATTCCCAGCAAGGGCAGTGGGGGAATCCCACCGAAGCCTATCAACTGGTGGAGAATTGGTGGATATGGACTGGTCAGCGCAGGAGTTCTAGTCGTGGGGGTTGGTTCTGCCTTTGGCCTTGCTTCCAATGATGCATTGAATAGCTATCAAGGCACTGATGAACAAATTTCCGCCCTTGACCACAAGGAACGGGCAGAATGGCATGCTTCAGGAGCAAATGTGATGTTTGCGGTTGGCGCTGGGATTGCCTTGAGCGGAGGTGCTGTGCTACTACTTGATTACGTAGAGTATTTTCACAAACCGAGCTCATCACGCATTTTCATAGATCCAACCGATAAATCAATACGTTTCGCACTTTCATTCTAATCAAACGCTGATTCACAGCGTTTTTTTTATATCTATTTTATAGCGAAAGCAGTGCAAGGTGTATGTACCTAAAACAATTTTCTCTTGCCAAGAAATAGATTATATGTTATCTTATAAAGCAGTGAAATGCACCTTTTAAAGTCAAGAGGAGGGAGCAATGGAAAGAATACTGCTAGTTATGTTGCTTATTTTTAACGCATCATGCAGCTTTGACAGCTCAGGCCTAGACGACAAAACGCTCTGTTATTCCAACAGTGATTGCCTGAACAATTATACTTGCTTGAATCAATTCTGTATTAGATCAAGCTCAATTCCAATTTCTGAAACAGAAACTGACGCTAGCATTAACGATAGTGCTACTGACGAAGAAGTCAAGGACAGTGGAATTGATAATAAACCAGATGAATCGTTTGAGCCAGTCTGTTCACTTGAAATCTGTGATGGTTTAGATAACGATTGCGATGGCAAAACGGATGAGGATTTCAATATCGGTCAGCCCTGTTCAGAAGGTAAAGGAATTTGTCGATCAACAGGACGCCGGATTTGCTATAATAGCTATGCTGTTTGCAACGCCGAAGCGTTTGATTATCGAATATCTGATGAAATCTGTGATGGCCTTGATAATGATTGTGATGGTGAAACTGATGAAGGGCTTCTCGAATGTTGCCAATGGGGGCAGCAACTTCCATGTGGTGCATCAGATGTCGGCGAATGTGAAACCGATATCCAAATATGTACACAGGAAAGAGTATGGAGCTATTGTGCTGCAATTGAACCCGCCGAAGAAATTTGTGATAATCTAGACAATAATTGCGATGGCCAAACGGATGAAAATAATCCTTGTCCAGAAAATCAACTTTGCCTCGACGGCAGTTGTGTAGAACACGATTGTACCCTATATTCTTTTGAAGAGCACACATACATAAAATGTGGTTCTGAAAATTGGTACGGAGCGCGAGATTATTGCCGTTCACTTGATAGTTATCTGGTGACAGTAAATTCCGACACGGAAAACACCTTTCTTCTTGGGATAATCAATGATTGTACTTGGATGGGCCTCAATGATCAAGCCCAAGAAGGAATTTGGTCTTGGGAAAATGGCGAGCAGGTAAATTATTATAATTGGGCGCACGGTGAACCAAATAATGCCCAGAGCGTTGATCTAAATGGAGAAAATTGCGTTGAATGGAATAATGTATTAAATTTCGGCTGGAATGACATTTTTTGCGCTAGGTCGCAGTCCTTTATTTGCGAATGGAATAGAACCTTTTAAACCTTCAAAAAGAAGGTTTTTTTATTCTTAGCCTCTTTGACAAAATAATCTAAAAATGTCATAGTATAACATTTTCTCTTGCCAAAAAATAAATAATATGCTACTTTATAATGATGAAATAACTGATGGCACCCTAACAATAAGGAGGAGGAAGCCATGTGCAAGACAGCTAGAATGCTTATCTTCATTTTTCTAGCAGGATGCCTGCCAGAATTTCCTGACTTAGATCAAAAAAATCTTTGCGATCCAGATGCGCAATGCGTTTCTGGCTATACTTGTGTCTGCAGTGATGACGCCAAGATTTGTTTAAAAGACAATCAAGTTATGTCTGGCATGATCCTTGCTTTCAAAGAAACAGTCTGTTCAGTTGAATATGACGGTGGACGTGATAACGGAGACAGCGGAATCGATGCAGAACTCGACGGAGACCTGCCAGATGCCGCTGATACAGAGCCTGAAGTTGGACCTTGCGAAAATCCAACTGATGAAATCTGTGACAATCTTGATAATGACTGTGATGGTTTTACAGACGAAGATTTCCACATCGGAGAATTTTGTTATGTTGGAATTGGTGAGTGTCAAAGCAAAGGCTTCTATGCCTGCCAAGACGAAAGCTCTTCTTTTTGCGATGCCGAACCAGGACAAAGCACAGAAGAAACCTGTGATAACCTTGACAATGACTGTGACGGTTTCACTGATGAAGATTTGCTGGGTTGCTGTGAGATTAATGACACGCAAGAATGCGGCATTGATCTTGGTGAATGCGAAAAGGGAATTCAGACCTGTCGCCAGGACGGCAGCTGGGGACCTTGCATCGGCGCAGTCGATCCCATCAATGAACGCTGTGATACTCGTGACAACGATTGTGATGGTTCTACCGATGAAGTTTTCGACGATCTTAACCAAGAATGCTTTGCTGGAGTTGGCGAATGTCGAACGTCAGGACAGGTCGTTTGTCATGTGAATGAGCTGGAAACGCGCTGCAACGCCGTTCCTGACCAACCTAGCGACGAACTCTGCGACAATCTAGACAATGACTGCGATACTCAAACCGATGAAGAACTGACTCGCGTCTGCGGGACAAACATCGGCGAGTGCCAGACTGGAATTCAGCATTGTCAAGTCGGAGAATGGCTCGAACAGTGCGAAGGCTCAATCAAATCTACTGATGAACTTTGCGATGATTTGGACAATGACTGCGATACTGAAACTGACGAAGATTTTGATGTCGGAGATATTTGTTTTGCTGGCCTGGGCGAATGCCAAAGAGAAGGTATCATCATCTGCATCGATGAAGAAACCAGCGCCTGCAATGTTGTTCCGGGCGAGCCGACTGACGAAGTCTGCGACGGTCTAGACAACGATTGCGATACGCAAATTGACGAAGAACTTTCCGGCTGTTGTGAACCGAACATTGTTGAAGTTTGTGGAATTGATGAAGGCGAATGCCAGACCGGCACTAAGACCTGTTCCGGAAATCGTGAATGGGGAATGTGCCAGGATGCCGTTGGTCCCTCCGATGAACTCTGCGATGGACTGGACAACGACTGTGACAGCCAAACAGATGAAGATTTTCTGCCCGATGAATGCTGTGCTCCAGGCGATGTTCGTACTTGCGGCCCAGAGACAGAAGAAGGGGAATGTCAGTTCGGTCAGCAGATGTGCCGAGATGATCGCACTTCCTGGACAGACTGCCAAGACGCAGTTTATCTAGCTGAAGAACTCTGCGATGAACTCGACAATAACTGCGACGGCCAGACCGATGAGAATTTCCGTGATCCTGAAACAGGTGCTTACAATACTATTGAGCATTGTGGGGTTTGTGGAAATACTTGCGGTACTGACAACACCGATAGCGTAGAGTGTATTGAGGGCCAGTGCGTCCTTGACTGCGCGCGTTATTACGGTAATCCTAACGACGACCCAATTGATGGCTGTGAATGCATGGTGCAAAACGGCGCAGTTGAGCTCTGCAACGAAGTAGACGATGACTGCGACGGCCAGACCGATGAACATTGCGAGAATGTCATCATGTATCTATCCTTTGATCGAGACTCGATTCAAGGGAACAGTTACAATGACTTGTCTGGCAATGGAAACCATGCTACCAATCACGGTGGGATTCCTGTCAGTGATGTAGGCAACCCTTGGGGAGCCAGCGTCATGTTTGACGGAATGAGCTCCTATGCCGAGGTTGCTGATTCCGAGAGCATGGATTCAATTGGAGACGAGTTTACGTTTATTGTATCGGCTCAGCTCCTCTCGAGCAACCAAAGAGATACAGTTTTTTCCAAGTACAATCGATCGCCTGGACTAGGAACAGAATCTACAGACGATGGATGGCGATGGACTTTTTACACAAGCGTTTTTGGCGCCATACGAACGAACCTAATCAGTCTTGGCGAATGGTGCACATTTACAGGCAGATATCAAGCAGGTCAATTCACGGCCTTCATTAATGAAGAACAAGTTTGGCAAGGCGATGTTCAACCCCAAATCGGAGATATTGTATATCTTGGGACTTCCAGTTCTAGTGGAGGCAAAAGCCATATTCGCATCGATGAATTTTCCATATTTGACTTTGCTCTTTCAGACGGAGAAATCCGACACTATAATGGAATCATCAGATAGCACTTATAGACCCCCTCAAGGGTCTTTTTTTTATGTCCAATTGAAAGTAACTAAAAAGACCTCTTCTAGAGGCCTCTTTTGTTACTTTCTTTAATATTAATAAAGACTTACAAAAAATCCTGGCGGATCATAATCAGCACCTCCGCCACCCCAAAAATGTACAGTTATAGAATTTGTACCTATGGCTTGTATAACATAATCACTACTAGCTGGATCACTATTATCATATAATGTTATATGATAATATCTTTCACTGATGTCAGTTCCAAAATTTATAACATAAACCCCATAACTAGAACGACTCGCAGTTACATTATTTGAAGATATTAAATTATTAAAACTTCTTTGGACCGTTGGTGTTACCCCCGAAACTGTTATATACGCTCCCGCTTTTACAACCCCATTCATTGTCATATCAACCTTACTAGAAGTAACCGCATCATCCGCAATTTTTCCTGAAGAAACATTACCATCTGCAATTTTTCCACCTGTCACCGCTCCATCAGCAACCTTAGTTTCAGTCACAACACCAGTTCCCAAATTATCAGAACTGACAATATTACTACCCTGCAAAATACCTTTTACTCTTAAATTCCCAGTTACTTTCATGCTGTCTTTTACTCTTAAGACTTTACCCTTGACCGGATTTCGAAGAAAACCTTTTACTAATAGTTTTCCTTTGTTTCGGTTTGTTCCCACTACTAATGTCTTTTTAACATGACCACTGCTGGAAATGATTTTTGTCACAGAAAAAGTTGATGCCAATGCTGTGCCGACAAGCACAAAACATCCGACCATCACCGCAACAATCATAAATCTTTTTTGTTTCATAGATTTTGATTTTTAATTATATTTTTAAACTCAATACAAATTATAACATTTTTTAAAAAATAAAACAATTGGGGTGTTGATAAATGCATGACATTGACAAAAAATAAGTTTTAAGATAATATATCAAATAGGCTCTTTTAAACCTAACCAGGCCGGAAAGGAGGAAGAACATTGCGCAAGCTACAACTATATGGCATTATTATGCTTTTGACTGCACTTTTATCTTCTTTAGCCTGTCAAAGACATCCAGAAATAACAACATCAATGATTGAAAAAGATATTATTGGAAAAGTTATTCGTGGAATTGTTTATGAAAGAGGAATGGGAATCAATTGGCGTTTTGACAAAGAAGAATCAAGAACAATAGCAATACTTGAAGCTAATTATCAAGAAAACAAGGCAGTCTTGATTATTAATATAGAAGCTAGAGGAGTAGTTAAAGGATTCTTTGGTAGGACTCATGTTGCTGAATTATCTGGTAGAATTCGTCTGCATTACGAATGGATTGTAGATCAATGGAACTTGTTAAAAGTAGAAAACCTGACCTTTAAAGTTGTCAAACATTAACAGCATAATCATTTGCTGTTTTTTTATTTTCTAAAATATAACGACTGGGGTGTTGATAAATAAAAAACATTGACAAGAAGCCAATTTTAAGATAATATATTAAAAAGCTCTTTAAAATTTAATCCCCCCCCCAGAAAAAGGAGAAAGACGCATGTTGCAAAAAACAAGAATAGCAAGAATCATTTTTATTCTGTTTTGCTTGATCAGTTTAATTAGTTGTAATGAAAAAAAGAGCAGGCTAGTAGGCAAACAAAAAGGACATAATCCAATTTGGCATCCCAACGGTCAGTCACTCATTTTTTCTAATTGGGATAATCAATTATGGAGAACATATCAAATCAATTTGAAAAGCTTAGAAGTTTCCTTATTTGACCCTGCCAGAATCGGCATACAATACATCGGCCTTGAGTGGTCTGCCAATGGCAAAAGCCTTGTTTTTTGGAGACATCCGTTTCAAAACCCTAAATCAAGAATGCCCACAATATGGCGCTTTGATTTTGATACATCCTCGGTTCATCAACTAACGAAAGAAAATGAAGATGCCGAAGATCCTTGCTGGATCAATCAGGATCAAGGCATTATTTATGGTGAAAATCGCAGAAGAATTTGGATTATGGATAGGGATGGCCAAAATCGTCAACTACTTATAGCAAATGGGTACAGACCACATTGCTTTTCAAAGGGGCAATGGATCATTTATAATATGAGCTATAGTGAGAATACAAAAGAACGTGAATATCAAGGTGATATTTTTGCTTTCAATATTAAAACAGAAGAACGAATTCAATTATCCCACTCTGGCAATATTAAAGGAGCAAATTTTTCACCAGACGGAAAGTTAATTGTTTTTATCAGAATAATAAAATCGAAGACAGTTAAAAAAAGAAAAAAAACACATCATAAGTATGAATATCAAATTGTAATTGCTGATTTTCCAAGCATGGACAATCAAAGAATAGTCTATCAATCAGAAGGAAGATATAAATGCATACCTGCCTGGTCACCAGATGGCAAACATTTAACTTGGAATCACAATGGTCTTTGGGTAATCGATCTTTAGCCTGAACAGCTTTTTATACAATTAGCTGTTTTTTTATTTTAAAAATTTGCAGGCGAGAAAAACATTGACAAATCAAACCATCTATGTTAAATTTCCTTGATCGTACCTTAAATAAAAAGGAGGAGACCATGCATAAATATCTCCTAATTATCTTGTTATTTTACCTCGCAGGCTGCCACCAATTCATAATTTACTCCCCAGATAGAGTCAAGGCCTATACTGCCGATATAAATCGCCCATACAAGGCCTTAGGCATGGTAAGAGCTGAATATCAGCCATCCATTTCTACAAGATATGTTACATATAGTACTCTTCCAACAATCGGAGGCGGAGAGACGCGCTCTTATTTAGTCCATCATGAATTGCAGATTTCAGCAGTAATTAGACTGCTTCTAGACAAAGCCTATGATCAATACGGAAACAAGCTTGCCGCAGTGATTAAAGTCGATTATCGTGTTTATCCCAATCCGTACAGAACAACAACTAGAGCAAGAGGAATAGCCGTTTGCTTTACAGATGAACAAGGAGAATGCATTGAATACAATTAACAGCCCCTTTGGCTGTTTTTTTTATTTAAAATATAACTTTAACCCTTTTTAAGCCAATAAAAAAACCGAGAAACTCTCGGTTGTTGCTTACTCTTTTTCTAAATTAAAGTTCAAATAGCCACCACCATCACCCCCCTGAAAAACCATGGGCAGATTATCCCAATCCCATTCATATTCCCTGTATTTATAACCTGGTTTCCCTAAAGTAATCTTAAATTTGCCATTTGGCGAATCGTCAAGCTTGAAATGCGCATCACCATGCCGATCATACTTGCCAGTAAACCCAACCTCCCAACCATCAATAAATATTCTAACCTCTTCAGGGCGACCCACAAATATAATACTTCTTACTTTTACTCTCTTTTGCCTCCATATTTTATAAACGCCTCGTCTCTTATCAAATTTGTGAAGTCTGCGCACGTAATAGCCTTCGCCATATTCCTTACTTTCAACTGTCGGATAAGATCTATCAGTAGATGTCTTAATCTTTGACAAATCAACATCTGCATTTAAGATCATCCGAGGTTCATTATTTACCAAAGACCATAATGAGCTCGAACAAATTCTATTTCCACAAACCATTAGTACTAGTTCATTAACAGCATCACCGTTAATATCCTTTTCTTGATGTACGCTACAATCTCCAACACATTCTGCCAACGCAGCTTTCTTCAAATATTCTTCCATAGCAGGTTTTCTTCTCACAGAAAAATCTCTAGATTCAGGACAATCCATGCTTTGAGCTTTCTTCTTTAGCTTAAATCCTTCGTCAAATCGTTCATATTCCAATTCAAAACATTCCTGAAAAACAACAATGCCTGGTCTAAATCCACTCGAGCCATCAATCATGCCAGCCAGAAGCTTATTCCAACCTTTGACCTTTCTCTTTCTTGTGCAAACTCGCTTCACGGCTGTTCTGATTTTAATTTCAACTTTGTCATCTTTACTGAATTTCTGCAAAGCATCATATCTCACTACTTCAGTCTGACATTCCAAGCTAGTTTTTGAACCAGATTGTTTTTGATAATGCGCACGAAGATCTTGTCTGGCTTGAACTTCATCGAAGTCCTTGGCGCAAGCTGTAAAAGATAAAGCCAAAAGTATAACAAAGCATAACGCTTTTCGCATGGCTCCCTCCTTGTCTTGGGGTTTTAAAGAGCATATTATATTTTACGCTTATTGGTCGAAAAGTCAAGTCTTAAAATATGGATAGCATTGTCTAAATATTAAAAATACCGAGAAATATCGGTTATTTTACTAATTTTAACGGCTACTTTCGTCGATAATAGCCGTTAAATAATGAAATTTTTGCTTATTTAAGCCAATAAAAAAACCGAGAAACAATCTCAGTTCTTAAGGAACTTCGCACCCGTCAAAAAAACAATCACAATAACCAATATCTTCAAAATTTCTATATGAATAGCAAGTTTGATTATCAGGGCAAACTATATCATCAAAATCTTGTATGATCTCACCACAAGGATCACCGCGATGTCGATCTCGTATTATCTCTGGACCTAAAATACAGATTCCAAAACTTTCATATTTATGTTTCCAGCAAATTAAACCATCATAACAATCCGAATTATTAATGCATGTCGGGAGACACATTTTATAGCCCAATCCATACATTTCATATTCATTTGGAATTTTCAACTCTATGCAAAAAGTTCCACTAGGACAATTCCAAAAATCATTACAATTGTCACTACGGCCGCATGTCATCGGAGCACGATCAGCTTCTTCAGGATCAAAGCAAAGTACTGTGCATTGCCTAAAGCTGCTGCAGAAAGATCCATCGGGACATTCATTATTTTCCCTACAAAGCTGTCCAATAATAATATTCTCGCTCTGAACTAATTTTACCAACATTTTTACCGCCTTCAATACATTTATTCTTTTCCAAAGATGAAAGGCGCCATTAGTTACGATAATTTCATCAGCCGAATCAATCATTATTTGCCGAACTCTATTTGCTGAAAGATCTGGCTTAATTGATTTTAACAATGTCGCCAAACCAGCCACAAAAGGAGCTGCGAGAGAAGTGCCAGACAAACTTTCAAAATTGCCATTAGGCATAAGAGAAAATCTATCGTTAGCAAATTCTTGCGGTACTGCAATCAAAACATCTTGTCCGGGTGCCGCCAAAGTTAAGATATTATCGCTATTATCTAGAGAATAATTTGAAAACGATGCTCGCGTTTCGTCCAGGCCATATTTGACAGTCGCTCCAACTGAAATAATATGTCGCATATT